>CABXWC010000013.1:0-33296 GCA_902515855.1 uncultured SAR92 cluster bacterium | reverse complement strand
GAGTTTCAATCACTGCGAGACCTGACAGAGCTGAATGATCTTGTGTACAACTCAACGTATAATTTTGTCCCGAGAGTTGGACAAACTTATCATCTGTATAAGAAGGACGATGGTAGACACATTCTCAGCATGATCGATAATTGGAATGCATTTCAGCATATAGCATCTGTTGTGTTCACTGCAGACAGCGTTTGGACTTACGTTGACGAGACCAGTTAGGCGGATCAAGATTTTCGCTTAGTAATTATTTTTTTCGGTGTATTGTTCACCAAGAGAGTTTATATCAACCTCAGTCAAAGTCAGCCTTGACTTTACGTAGTCTTCTACAGAGCCGTGATTTTTATCAAGCTCGTCAAAGGCAAATTTCAGAAATGGCACTTTTGACTTGGTTCTTAAAGGGTTTCCATGCTCTCTTGGTTTATTACCCTCATTTTCCAGCATAAATTTAGCCCATGCATTTTGATGACTGTACCTTTCGAAATTTGTATCGCTAAGTTCCGTTATCGGCTTCCTAAAATCAGTTGATAAACCATAATCTTCATAAATTAATTCATCACAGACACCTAAAAGTTTGTGCAAAATACCTACAAACAAACCCGTTCTGTCTTGCCCTCCCGAACAATGAATGATTATCGGAGTCATTTTATTTAAGAGCGCATTGATAAAAAGTTTAAGTTGTGGGAGAAGAAATTCACTTAAATTTCTGTAATACGCACTGATAAAACGAAAACTTTCATCCTCATCTGCTTCTTCCTTTCGAATAATTTTAGGAACAATTTCTAACATCGATTTAAACTCATATGGATGATATAAATAGTTTACAGAATCATCAGCATGAACCCATATGTCAGGTTGCAGATCACGTTCTTCATTTGATCTAAGATCAATTACAGTCTTAAAACTAAATCTTTTAAGGTATTCGATATCGCAAGAATCTGTTATCGAGTATAACGAAGCCGATCGAAATAAGTGACCTCGAACTAACCTGCGTCTACCTGGTACTCGGTAATCCCCAAAATCTCTGAAATTAGATCCGGTCAGGAGCGGTAGCAAGCGTCGATAACTCCTATCTAAATCACTCATTACTCACGATACCGTTTTAGTCAAATAACTGTAAACTTTCAACAATCGCTGTTGGGGATTAGTAGTTTCTAATAGACTTTGCATAATTGGTGGATCTAACTTAAGAATTTGAAAAATCTTAAAGGCAAAGACATTGTACTGAAGAGAGCTCCACTTTTTGATATCAAATTTAGATTTTTGTTTAGGATACTTTGTTGAAACCATCTGACTCACTAAGTCTATTATTTTGCTCTGAAGCTCTAATGTGGTGGTTTCATCTGTTACATGGGTATCAACGACTTCTTTACACCGCATAATAGTATAAGGGAGTGTCTGTATTTCCAATTCAGACTTAGCTCGGTAAATACAATCTATATTCACATATATTCTTCCGTCTGGAGTTTTATCCAGCAACTTGCAATATCCTGCACCAAAAATCTTAGCAGGTTCATAAGTCGATTGGTTGGTCTGAAGCGCGTCTTCCAACGACTCTGTCGTTTTTGCTGTGCTTATCTTCTTAACCGTGTTGCACATTCCAACTAACATGTTTCTCTCTAATGCTTCGTCCACAAGTCTCCGATACCTTGGTTCAAACACATGCAGAGGAGTCGAGCAGTATGGAAAACAAACCATGCCTGGTATGGGAAACAAAGCAATGTCTAGGTAATCATCAGTCATCATATAGATTTGAAAAGCGTTCTCTCTTGTTACTTTTGATGAATAAAGAGAGATCACATTGTATATTTAGTAACTAAATTGGTGGGCTCGGCAGGAATCGAACCTGCATCTAAGACTTAGGAGGTCCCTATTCTATCCATTGAACTACGAGCCCATGCTCAGATAACTAATAATCATTAATTTCTGTTAACATGATTATAAAGCAACTCAAGAAAACCTCCTAAATTCAATGAATCTTTTGTTAATTGATCCCACAGATATAAACAATAATCAAGCTGTTATTTGTGAAACAAAATCATGGCATATACTCAATATTCTTAAATTACAGCAAGGAGATAAAATAAGGGTAGGTATTATTAATGGAAAAATAGGCACCGGAAAGATACTCTCAACGGCGAGCGGCAGAGTTACAATAGAAATTGATTGCTCGATCAAAGCACCAAGACATCCTGAAATTCAGCTCATTTTAGCGATGCCAAGACCAAAAGTTCTCAGACGTATTTTAAAATGTATATCCTCCACTGGTATAAAAAGCATTTATCTCATAAATTGCCTTAAAGTCGAAAAAAGCTACTGGCAAACGCCCCTTCTCGCTCAAGAAGATGTTAATAAAGCCCTGGTTTCTGGACTTGAGCAATCAGTTGACACGATTCTTCCTAAAATCCATTTGCGTAGGCTATTTAAGCCATTTGTTGAGGATGAATTGTCAGGAATAGCGAAGTCAACAGAAAAACTTATAGCTCATCCTAATGCGAAAAATCCCTGTCCGGCGTCGGTAAAAAATAGCATAACAATTGTTATTGGTCCTGAGGGCGGATTTTCCGAATACGAAGTTACTAAATTTGAAGAAATAGATTTTATTAGGGTAAGTATAGGTCAAAGAATATTAAGTGTGGAGACAGCTGTTCCTTATATCCTTGGGAGAATTGGTAGGATATAAGCTAGGATTCTTCAAACATTACATAATTACACTTCTGCATGCCACAATTGATATAAGCTTTATGGGCAGTGGTATTATTGTTCTCAGCATATAATCTAAATCCACAAACTGGTATCTCAGACTGTCTCGACATAGACCAGACTCTCTCATACATTTTTTTATAAATCCCTTTTCCCCTATGACTTGGCAAGACATAAACGGATTGTATCCACCAAAATAGTGCATTTCTCCAATCAGACCATTCGTAAGTAATCATTAATGAAGCCAACACCGCCTCATCTTGCTGCGCGATTAGGTAAAATCCAAAATGATCATTTTTAAACAAATTTAAAACACCCATAAGTACAAGGTCATAATCAAGTTGTTTATTTTCAGTTTCGAAAGCCATTTTGCAGTTATTGATTGCTATTTGCTCTGCATGAATCCTTTCGTTTGCTCTTTTTATATCAAGCATTTTTTTGTCTCTCTCACTTATCATTTTATTTCAGTTAAGGTGTTTGGCTTGTATAATTTTAACAGTGGTTAACATTCAATATCAGTACTCAACCCTCATTGCTTTAAACAACGGGAAAATTTTTGAAATCTATATCAATCAGACAATTGGATTATACTGAAAACGCCGAACTTATGTTCGCTCTAATTAAGAGTTTCTCTAATGCTGTTTGGCTCGATAGCAGCAGACCAATGAGTCTCCAAGGACGATATGACCTAATGTCCTGTGATCCTATCAAAATCATTGAAACTTATGGCAACGAGACATTTATTGAGCAGAATGGTAAAAGATCGCCGCCAATATCTGAAGATCCTTTTAGTATTGTAGAAAAGTCACTAAACGAGTTAGGTAACATAGATCATAAGTATAAAGATGTTATCTTCACCGGCGGTTTAATGGGATTTTTTGGATATGATTTAGGTAGAAGATTAATTCCAATTGCTAATATATCTGATCAGATCATTGATTTCCCGGATATGCGACTCGGGTTGTATTTGTGGGCCTTAGTCATCGATCACAAGCTAAAGGAAAGTAAATTAATCTTTCATGAGGACTGCCCTGCGCAATTAAAACAGAGGATTGAAGCTCTATATTTAGACAAAGTAATGAGCGATGTTCGAAAATCAGATTTCAAACTTAGAGATAACTTCAAAGCAACAACTTCAGAGGGTGATTATCTCAATATGATTTCATTCATCAAAGAATATATTTTGGACGGAGATTGTTATCAAACAAATATCAGCCAGCATTTCAGTGCGGAATACGAGGGAGATCATTACCAAGCCTATCTTAGGCTCAGGAACATATTACCAAGTCCTCATGCATTTTACTTTTCATGGGAGGACAAGGCTGTTTTAAGCATTTCACCTGAAAGATTTCTAAAGTCATTTTGGAGCAATGAAGATGACACTATTGATATCGAAACAAAACCCATAAAAGGAACAGTTAAACGAGGAAAAACTATTATCGAAGATCAAGAGAATCTAAAATTGCTGACGTCAAGTGATAAAGATCGCGCGGAAAATCTGATGATTGTAGATTTACTCAGAAATGACTTGAGTAAGAACTGTCAAAAATCTTCGGTAAAAGTACCTAAACTATTCGACATTGAGTCATACTCAAACGTTCATCATCTCGTCAGTACAGTTACTGGTAAGCTAATACCAGACAAATCAATTATTGACCTAATTAAAGATGCATTTCCAGGAGGATCAATAACTGGAGCACCGAAGAAAAGATCTATGGAGATAATAGAAGAGTTAGAACCTATAAGGAGAAGTTTATATTGCGGTTCCTGTGGCTATTTAAGCTCGAATAAAAATACAGATCTAAATATAGCTATAAGAACGGTGCTTGCCAGTGATTCAAGTCTACATTGCTGGGGGGGGCGGTGGTATAACTAATGATTCCGAGCCTAGTGACGAATATGCAGAGTCTCTTGCTAAGATTACGGTGTTATTAAATACTTTAGAAAATGGATAGAAGGAAACATTACACATTAATTTCATTCTATAAGGCATTGATTAATATAATTTTTTAATCTGATTATAGATAATCCTTAATCCTTTACTGATTGACTCGGCGTCTTGCGTATACGAGACCCGTATGCACTGTTTTGAGTGACTCCAATCCTCTTTAACTCCAGGAAAAAAATGATCTCCAGGAATAACCAAGACTCCCTCTTTTTTTAACTTTCCATAAAGCGCCGTTGAAGATATCGGTAAATCTTTAAACCAAAACCATATAAAAAATGCTCCCTCGGGAACGTGTATTCGATAACTAAGATCTACAAAGATTTCATTTATTAATTTGAGGGTCATATCAAGTTTTACTTTATATTTTGGCATGATCTTATTTTTACATAGAGACAGTAGTTTATTATCCTTGATCATCTCAGTCATAACTGCAGGGCCAGTGCTGCCAGTTGCAAGATTCATTGCAACATTAGCATTATTAAATGGATGAATGATTTCAGGATTTCCTACGATGATACCCGTCCGACATCCTGGCAATCCAAGCTTGGCTAAGCTAAAAATAAGAATAGTATTCTCACTGAAATATTGCTCAAATTTGCCATAAACGACGCCTGGAAAAGGCAATCCATAAGCACAATCAATAATCAATGGAATATTACTTGCTTTGGCTAATACATCAAGCTTTTGGAGCTCCTTTATCGTGAGCATATTCCCCGTAGGATTGGTAGGTCTTGAGACACAGAGAGCGGCTATATTTTCATCAATAACTAGATTATCAAAATCAACTTCATATTTAAAAAATCTATTGTCCAATAGCTTTATTTTTGGTCGCTGGGATACAAAAAAATTATCCTCTAACCCAATATCCGTGTATCCGATATATTCAGGTAACATTGGCAGTAATATAGATCTCCGTTTCCCATCACTAGTCTTTCCTGCCAATAAATTGAAAATAATGAAGAATGCTGATTGACTCCCATTAGAGATTGCTATGTTATCAATAGAAATTTCCGCATCCAGCTCCTCACTTAACATCAAGGAAACAGCTTTCCGGAATTCAATATGACCTTCCGGACTTTGATAGGTGCCAAAATATTTGTTAAATAGCTCCTTGTTAGATGTAATATTTGCAATTTCGCGAGCGAAAATAGCATTTACACTTTCAAACTGTGCAGGATTACCCCCACCCATAAATATCATGCTTGAATCGCTCTGCAATGCTGCTCCCAAATCGCGCATGAGACTGGAAATACCTGAATCTTCAGTAAATCGATCACCAAGCTTTGAGAATTTAATACTCATAATTTATGTCATATATCGCAGGGTTAGGTTAATTCTTGGGCCAACTTGTAATGAGGTTTTCGAAAGTTTGTGCTGCCAATATTCCTGTATACCAGCTCCCATAAGTAATAGCGAGCCGTGAGGTAAATTCATTTTAATTTTTTGTTTCGTCACTTTATGTCGAAGATGAAATACACGCTCCGCACCAATGCTAACACTCGCTATTACTGGATAAGCTCCAAGCTCTTTTTCGTCATCGGAGTGCCAATCATTACTGTCCTTACCATCTCGATAATAATTAACAAGAATCGCATTGAAAGTCTCGCTAGTGCTCAACTCTACCCTTCTCTTTAGATCGTCCATCCAAGATGGAAACTCTAATGCCAACAACTTAATACGAGAGTATGTATAAGAGGCCCCTGTTTCGCAATACCAATTCTGTAATCTGGGAATTGGAATTTTTCTACCCATCATATGAATGAAGTCTTGCCTCCAAGGTACTTTTTCAATTGACGTAGTTAGAAGATCATCGGCCTCCTGATAGGTTAACCAATTTGGAAAGTACTTTATTGATGTATACTTATTATTCTCCAGAAGTAATCGAGTCTCATGCATGCGCTAATTCCTCATAGATCCTCGGCTCAATTTCTAAAGTAATAGCAAAATTTACATAAACTCTATCTATTATATTTTTCACAACGGTCATAAGATCTGAAAATCCCTGCGGGTTGCTATATTTAGAGTTATTCACTAGAACAAGGGGCTGAATATCATGCACTCCTATACCTCCAAAATTTTTACCTTTGAAACCACATTTCTCTATCAACCATGCAGCTGGAATTTTTATATGAGAGTCATCAATTACTATCATAGGCGCAGTTTTTGGGATATTCCCCTCATCCAATAGCGATTCGAACTTTTTCTTTGAAAAAATAGGATTTTTAAAGAAACTTCCAACATTTGGCTCCTCAGAAATACTTGGTAATTTATTAGTCCTAATCTCCACGACTGCAGCTGCAACCTCTTCTGCTGATGGCATTTCACTCGACGCAGAAAAATAGATACTTAAATCAGGGTAAGAAATATCTATTTTTGGAAGATTATTTAGCTTGAAAGTGACATCTAAAATGATGTATTTGTCCTTGTATTCGTTTTTAAAAATACTGTCTCTGTAACCTAATTTACAATCGTTCTTAGATATCTCAACAATTGACTCCTGGTCAAGATCAAATGCCGTCAAACGGACCAGGAAATCGCTTAATTCAGTCCCATATGCGCCTATATTTTGTATAACAGCAGCGCCAACGGTTCCAGGAATAAGCGATAGGTTCTCCATACCAAACAATTTATTAGATAATGAGTATAGGACGGACTCATGCCAATTCTCTCCGGCACACAACGTTAATTCTCTCCAAGGTCGATCAGAGATATATGGAGTTATCGACCTGCCTTTCAAAACTATTCTGATAACCAAACCCCTTAAGATTGGAGGTAATATGACGTTTGTACCCCCTCCTAACGGAAGGATTGCAAGATTTTTTTTCTTTGCGAATTCGACCGCCTCATGTAGTTCTTCAATACTGCCTACTGAACAAAAATATTCGGCACAACAAGGCAAATTAAAGCTATTCAAATCACCGAGGCAGAAGTTTTCTGCATAATTCATAATTATTCTAACTCAGAAATATAATTAGCTTTCAAGTAGTCGAGAAAACCTAGAGTGGCATCTTCGATTAGGTCCAGCACATGATCGAATCCGTCTTCTCCTCCAAAATACGGATCTGGAACCTCATAAACATTATCTAACCTACTTTGGGCTGAATAATTAAGAAGCAATTCAATTTTCGCTTTATGATCCTTTGGCGCTAATTTCCTCACATCAGCTAAATTTTTACTATCCATTACCAAAATATAACTGAAATTTTCAAAATCAGTTGTCTCTACTAACCTTGCCCTTAGATCAGATAGATCATAGCCGAATTCTTTGGCTTTCTCGCTAGATCTCCGATCGGGAGGCCTCCCAATATGCCAATCTCCAGTCCCTGCGCTATCAATATTAATAATATTTGACAAACCATTATCAGAGACAAATTTTCGAAATACGGCGTGAGCCGTCGGAGATCTGCATATATTTCCAAGACATACAAATAAGACAGATAATTTTTTTTGTTTAATCATGATTAATTATCTTTACAAAATCTTTAGCAGCGATTAAATCTTCTTCTGTATCAATTCCAAGACCAGTTGAATGCCTCGTCACTCCAACGTGAATATCAATACCATTATGAAGAAATCTTAACTGTTCAAGCGATTCTTTTTTTTCTAAAGGCGCAACTGGCCATTCAATAAATTGCTTCAACATACCAACTGAGTAAGCATAAATACCAAGATGCTTGTACCCTAGAACCCCATTGTCAGACTGAATTGGTTCATGAACTCGTCTGAAAAATTTGGCAATACCATTATCATGGAATTCCACTTTAACCACTGATGGATTTGCGAATATAGATATATCTTCAATTATCTTACACATTGTAGCCACACCCACAGAGGGGAATTTCTTTTTATTCGCAACTAATTCATCTATTAAAACCGGTGACATGAAAGGCTCGTCGCCTTGAAGATTCACTATTATGTCATTGTCATTAAAATCTAGTTTCTTACACACCTCAACAATTCGATCCGAACCGGACTGATGATCTTTTTGCGTCAAAAGGCACTCTGCTCCGAAATATTTACACACTTGTTGTATACGTGGATCATCTGTAGCAACTATTATTCTATCTGCACCGCTCTCTGACGCACGATTCCAGACATGTTGGATCATTGGTTTATCACCAATAATGGAGAGAGGCTTTCCGGGCAACCGGCTTGAACCAAATCTTGCAGGTATAATAATTTTATAGGTCATTTCTAAGCACTGAAGTTTCGGCACTCTAAAATATTTAATTCGCAGAGATCTTTAACTTTCCGAGCAAGCTATTAATGAACTCTGAATTTAAATCAACGTGGGTCTCAAGAATCCACATCTTACTAGTATCTAGTTTATCTATTTTTATTGCATCTTTTTCAGTTATTAATATTGGCAAATCATCATTAAACATAGTATCACTGTCAGTAATTTTTTTATGATCACCAATAGATTTTACTGTCGCGACAAAACCAAACTCTTCGATTGTTGCACAAATCTTTTCCGGGTGAGCTATTCCAGCCAATAAATGCACTTTCTTTGACATCTTCCAGTCTTTTGGATGGATAGTTTCACCAGAATCAATATTTCGAAGTCTTAATAATCGATGCTCCACATTAAAAATGCTATTGTCTTTGTCTTGATCGATCATGCTTTTAATCTCTTCCCGCAATTTGCCGTAACTAATAATATAATCAACGTCTCGCAGGCGAGTTATCGGCTCTCTTAATGGCCCCGAGGGAAGCATCAAAAAGCTACCTAGGTTAATGTGCTCATTAAAAACAGCAATCTCAACATCGCGATGCATTTTATAATGCTGCATTCCATCATCGCTTATTATGACATTGCAGTTAAAATCCTTGATTAAGGTTTTTACAGCTGATGGCCGATCTGGATCGACCACAACAGGGCAAGCACAACGTCTTTGTATCAGCAAGGGCTCATCACCACACTCCTGATATTTGGTATGTTTATCGACGATGACAGGAAACTTTTTTGCAGACGAGCCATACCCTCTGCTAACTACACCTGGCCTTAAACCTTTTGTTTTTAGGGCATTCGCAAGAGCAATCACGGTGGGTGTTTTCCCAGATCCACCGACGTTAAGATTACCAACGACGACTACTGGAAATTTATAGCTCCTACCTTGATACAAATTTTGGAGTAAGGTTTTTCTCGTGACAGTAAGTACATAAAAAATGGCGGCTACAGGAACAAATATATATAGCCACCCAGATGATCTCTGCCATGCCTCAAGAAAGTGCTTTTCAAGGGAAAACACTATTTAACCTTTATATCTTCAAATTCGTTATTGTGTAGACTTGCGTATCTGCCTCCCTTTTCGAGAAGGTCGTTATGACTTCCTTGTTCAACAATTTCACCCTCCTCTACAACGAGAATCCGATCGGCTTTTTCGATCGTGCTCAAACGGTGAGCTATTACAAAACTTGTTCTATCTTTTATAAGTTCCTCTAAGGCATTTTGGATCTGTCTCTCAGAATCAGAGTCCAATGCGGAAGTTGCCTCATCAAGAATAAGAATTGGCGCATTTTTTAATATCGCTCTAGCTATTGCTATTCTTTGGCGTTGGCCACCTGACAGAAGCACACCATCATCACCAATTTCCGTATCATACCCTTTGGGCAGTTCGGTTATAAAATCATGAGCATTCGCTATCTTTGCGGCTCCAATAACCCTATCCCTATCTCTATTTTTTAACTCACCAAATGCAATATTATTCAATACGGAATCATTAAACAGAGTGACATTCTGACTCACAAGTGAAATGTGCGTTCGGAGATTTTCTAAAATAAACTTTTTTGTATCGATACCATCAAGCAGTATTTTCCCCTCGCTGCAATCATAAAATCTTGGAATGAGATTAACGAGTGAGGTTTTCCCGCTACCTGAGGAGCCTACTAATGCAATGGTTTCTCCAGATTTCACTGAAAGACTTATATTATTTAAAACCTTTTTATCGCTTGAATCATACCTAAAGGAAACATTACAAAAGTCAATGTCGCCCTCGACGACTTCTTGTTTATGCAGACCCTTATCAACTTCACGCGGCGTGTCTACAATTGAAAATATTGAGTCCGCCGCCGCTATCCCTCTTTGAATATCACTATTTATCTCTGTTAATTGCCTAATTGGTTTGATTAGCACCCCGGAGGCGACAATGAATGCTATAAAACTTCCAGCGGTTAAAGTATCTAAAATAAAAGGATTTAGCATAAATCCAGTAACCCCAGCAAATGCGAGCGAGACGATAAATATTATCAATGGATTACTTAACGCACTTGTGAATGCCATTTTCATGTTCTGCTTTCGATTATGGTGACTGGCATCCAACATCTTATTTCTTTCATTCTCAGTTGCACCATACATCCTAATTTCTGTATACCCATTAATCGCTTCTTGTGTGACATGAGTCACGTCGCCCATCGCAGATTGAATATTTTTACTTATTTTTCTAAAGCGAAGACTGACTCGTCTAACAATCAAGCCTATAAGTGGTAGGACACAAATAAAAAATAACGTGAGTATCCAGTTGGTGTATACAAGATAAACAAGCAGACCAATAACTAGACTACCTTGTTGTAACACTGTCTTTAAAGCTTTTGTCCCAGCCTCTGTTACCTGCTGGACATTGAATGTTACAGTCGAAATTAAATTCCCAGACATGGCTTTATCATAGTAAGCAAAAGGCAAATACAAATAGCTATTGAAAAGTTGTACTCGCAAGGAGTGAACTAGGTAATTCGAAACCACCGCCAAGCAATAAGTACCAATTAAATAACCGATTCCTCGGAAGGCGCTGATAAGAATCAGCATCAAAGGAATAGCTAGCCATCTTATGGATGCAATTGAATCGCCAAAAATCATTACCGTGAAGCTTTCTATTAAGCCCGACGAGCTCTGATCACCGGTGGTAGTAGTTTCTGTCACTATAGCAATCGTATCGGTCATGTACCTTAAAAGATCAATAAACGCTATTTCCGCAAGCGAGTGAACGATGAGGCCAAAAATGCCCACCAAAAAAGGGAACCAGTATCTGAGTACATAACGAAGTAATCTAAGATAGACCTCAGCGGCTGGCGACAAGTCCATTGTTTTTTCTCCAAAAAATTTGAAAAAATTAATTTATATCAATAATTTATGCATGAATATTAAAGCATATTTTTTAATTAATAATGTAAACATTTACCTGTAAGCCCTTTTGGCCAAGACAAATATACACTGTTTACAAAAAACCATCATCTTTAATAGTATTTCGAGGTGTATACTGCTCTTAGCAATTAATATAAAACTTACTATTAATTAATTAATGAAAAAACTATCGATCGTTTACCATAGTCAGAGTAATACCACAGCAAAGCTTGCAAACTATGTTTATTTTGGGTCCAAAAAAGAAGCTGATGTCTCCGTAGATTTAATTCTCGCATCAGACGCCAATGCAGAAACCCTACTCTCGTCGGATGGAATTATATTTGGCACTCCCGAGAACTTTGGATACATGAGTGGCGTTCTCAAGGACTTCTTTGATCGTACCTTTTATCAAGTCGAAGACAAACAACTGAACATCCCGTACTGTATTTTTGTCAGTGCTGGAAATGACGGACTAGGAGCCGTATCTTCGATTGACAGAATTGTCAAAGGTTATCCTCTGAATAAGATTGCCGAACCATTAATAATCTCAGCAAAAGACATCGAGCAAGAGCGTGAAAAATGCGAAGATTTTGGGCACAATATGGCCGCTGGGCTCGCATTGGGTATATTTTAATTTAATTCTTTATATTCATTTATTATTTCTAATATAAATGAAAATTCCTAGGCATAACACACCTAGTATTAAGGCAGTCGGATCACGGCCGCCGGCCATAAGAGAATTCAAACCTAGTGCGAACATTGCAAAACTAAAACTTAAAAAAGTAATTTCAAAAAGTAATTTCAAACTTTTTCCCAATATTAATATTGCTGCTCATTGAAAAGCTCTGGTTTATCTTTTTATTAACTTCCAGAATGCACGGATCGTAAAAGCTATCAACCAGATAATTAAAACAAGGGTTCCACTAATGATGATAAATCCAATTATATTTCTTATTGACGAGTTCCCAATAAAATCAGCGGTTAGAAAAAACCATGTCAAAAGAAAAACACCAACAAGAAGCAACATAATCCAATTTTTAAAGATCCCATTCATTTCATGTCATCCTTGTAACGATTCCATACATCAAATTTTTTCCATAATTTACATGAAGAATTGCTCATCATCATCTTACCAAAATCGACTTCCTGAATTTCACAATATCCTACTAATCTATCATATGTCTTCGCACCAGTAAGCTCACATTTTACTTCTGCTCCTTGATAAGCTTTTGCTATGCTTGAAGCATAGCGTCCCTCTGCAGTGCTATTCTCTGGACAATCCAGGGCTGCAAGGCGAATTGGAATACCATTTACCTCAAACGTATCACCGTCTCTAACATGCGTGATGACTCCCTTAAGAGAGGTTCCAGAGAGCCTATCCGTTAATAAAAGACCTACTGTAGAAAGGCACTTATTTGTCTTACTATCCAAATCGCAGTCCTGCGCATAGATTTCAATGCTAATAGAAAAAAATCCAATGCCGGCAATGGCAAGAGGCAATATTAATAGTTTTAATAGTAGTGATTGCACGATCTGTGATTCCTAACTCCCTATTTATGTCTACATGAAAAGAGGATTAAGTTAAAAATTTTCAAGAGATGTTTTATTAGGGAGGTTAGAGACTAGTTGTTATGATTATTATTGCCAGTATTTGGGCGTGAAGCTGATGAGTTATTCTGATTTCTGGTAATTTGCCTAATTGCGGCATGCTGCTCTTTTCTATCCCAATATGAAGGATCTTCAGAGTTTAAAAAAACTCCCTCATGCGTCAGAAGGTCTTTATCAAGTTGATCTTGATGAACAACACATCCAACGCTTAATAGACATATAACTCCAAAAAGAATCCTGTTCATAATATAAAAATAACTCCCAATCATTAGGATTATTTAGTTAACAGCCGTTTTAGCTCATCATAGTCTTTTGTTTTTGCAGAAGACAACATTTCCTCGCATTTAGAACTTTTCGCAAACTCAACAACCTCTGGTCTTCCGCTGTGCTTTAAACCCTCTAGAAATAATTGCGCTCTATTTGAAATCTGATCTTCATTAATAATTTTTTCAAAGTTCTCAAGCAAGTCAGTAACATAATCCATATTTAATCTCCTTAAAGATTTAATGTATGTTATCGCTATACCTAAAAAAACCCAACATATTTATAGTGAACAAGTGAATCGGGAAGTAGAATCAACTATAGCGTATTAATAATGATTATTGTTTTCCTTCAACTTGCTAAGTTTATACAGTTAGCTAAACTATACCCTGGTTTAAATACACATAGTTTTTCATTATAAAAGAATCCCTATTATGCCCAAAACGTCAATTCTAAATAACAAATCAATGTCTTTCCTGGAAAAGTATTTAAATAATGCTTCGCCCACAGGTTATGAATGGACTGGACAGAAGATATGGATGGATTATTTGAAGCCTTATGTCGATGAGTTTATTACTGATACGTACGGAAGTGCGGTTGCGATAATAAATCCCAAAGCTGAATATAAGGTTGTAATTGAAGGTCACGCAGATGAGATTTCTTGGTATGTAAATTATATTTCTGAAAAAGGTTTGATTTATGTTGTGCGTAATGGAGGCAGTGATCATCAAATAGCTCCCAGTAAATTAGTAAATATTCATACTAAAACTGGGGTTGTAAAAGGTGTATTTGGATGGCCGGCAATTCATACGCGAAATAAGGGAAAAGAAGAAGCGCCTAAACCTGATAATATATGTATTGATTGTGGATGCGAAACAAAGGAAGCAGTTGAGAAACTAGGTGTGCATGTTGGCTGTGTTATTACCTATCCGGATGAATTTCATGTGCTCAATAAATCAAATTTTGTTTGTCGAGCCCTCGATAATAGGATGGGAGGCTTCATGATTGCAGAGGTTGCTCGATTATTATTTGAAAATAAAAAGATGCTCCCTTTTGGACTATACATTACTAACTCAGTCCAGGAGGAGGTGGGTCTTCGCGGTGCGGAAATGATAACTCAGACCATCAAACCTGATATGGCAATAATCACTGATGTCACTCATGACACCACAACGCCAATGATCGATCAGAAAAAAGAGGGTGCAGTAAAAAATGGGGGCGGCCCTGTAATTGCCTATGCCCCAGCGGTGCAACAAAAACTGCGTGATTTAATTACTGAAACCGCTAAAGATAATAATATTCCATTCCAGCGAGCAGCCCTATCTCGAGCCACAGGAACAGATACAGATGCATTCGCCTATAGCAATGGCGGCGTTCCTTCTGCTTTGATCTCTTTGCCATTAAGGTACATGCATACTACGGTTGAGATGGTTCATAAAAATGATGTTGAGAATGTAATTAAATTAATCTACGAGACTTTGCTCAATATCAAGGGTGGAGAGACTTTTTCTTACTTTGATTGATTAAGATTCTTTTTTATATATCGACTTTTTAGGTTTCGCAAAAACTCGTCTGACCATTGGTTCAAATTTTTCAATTGGCATATTCTCATATTCGGGATCGAAAGCATTTTGATCATATTTCTCGCAGAACTCAGCACATGCGTCAAAGTGTTCATTACCTTTAAAACGATCTCTCATATTTTTATCTAACCCAATATGGTCAAAAAAATAATACCCCTGAAAAATTCCATGATTCTTTACAATCCAATGATTCTTCTCAGAAACAAAAGGTTCAACGATAGTTGCAGCCAAATCTGCATGATTGGTAGACGCGATTGAATCACCAATATCATGCAGCAGTGCACAAACGACATACTCTTCATCCTTCCCATCTCGATATGCTCTGGTAGCGCATTGAAGACAATGCTCATATCTATCAATCGCCATTCCGCCAGTGTCACCCTTCAATAAATCCAGATGAGCTAGAATACGATCTGGTAACTTGCTCACAAACTCCCTTGCATGATCCATTATTATTTCATAATCCTCAGGAGTGGACTTAGACATTTCTGTAAACTCAACTTGCTTGTTCATAAAACTTATCAATTAGCTTTTGAATACTATGCTTTTAAAATCCCAGAAAATCAACTGGATAAAAACTCTCGGATTACCTATCACACCCAGAATTTTGCTGGATCATTCAATTTGGTAATGTACTATATAATTGATACAGAACATTTTTTTGAGAACTGATAGATAAAAATATACACACTAAATGCGTCTTAAATTGTACATAGGAGTTTTTTATGAAGATAGTTGGCTTTGATACTTTGCACGCCGATGCGGGAAGATCATTTTCTTTCCTTAAAATAATCACCGATAAAGATATCATTGGTTGGTCAGAGTACACCGGCATATCAGAGATACTCCGTCGAAAAGGTCTGACGGCAGTTATTGAATCTCTATTGAAACCCCTTATTGGAAGAGATCCACGGGAGATCGAAAGAATCACGAATGATCTTTACACTGCAACCCGACAATCCCCTTTTGGATTAAATCAGCAAGCTATTGGTTCTATCCAAAATGCATTGATTGATATAAAAGCAAAATCCCTAAATATTCCAGTCTACGAGCTTTTTGGCGGCCCATTACGAAAACGTATACCCTTGTATTGGTCACATTTTGCTCTATATCGTCTCAAAAGAGGTTTTGATACACATCAAAAAGAGGAAATAAAAGATCTTAGCCAGATGGCAGCTCATGCGAAATCCGTTGTTGAACAAGGTTATTCAGCTTTAAAGACAAAAATACATTGCTTTGACGAGACAGGTGGAACAGGCTATTTTCCCTGTTTTGGAAGCGAACCGGGAGCTCCTGAACTAAATTTATCACCATTGATGCTAAAAAATATAGTAAATCAGATGTCCGCTATACGAGAAACTGTTGGGGACGAGCTAGATCTTATCCTCGATTTAAATTCAAATTTCAAACCGGATAGTATCATTCGAATTTCGAGGGCGTTAGAGCATCTTGGTATTCGATGGCTGGAAGTGGATGTCTTTGATGCAGATATACTCCGAGACATCCGCGAAAAATCCCCTATTTCAATCGGAGGTTGCGAAATGCTCTGTAATGCAAAAAGCTTTGCGCCCTTCTTTTCAAAAAGATCTGTCGATGTCCCACTCGTTGATGTATCGTGGAACGGCCTTTCAGAATCGATAAAAATAGCTAACGTCGCAGATGTCTTTGATCTAAATATTTCTCCCCATAATTTCACAGGCTATCTTGCAACTCAGATCAGTGCACACTTCGCAGCAATAACTCCTAATCTTGAGATCATGGAGTTCGATGTGGATGAGGTTCCATGGCTCGGAGAATTCTTTACCGAACCGCTTAGAATCGAGGATGGAAAACTAATTCTCAGTGAAAAACCTGGTTGGGGAATGGATGTAGATGAAAAGGCTGTATTAAAGAGACCTCCTAGGACAAAATTAGACTGAAAATAATCAATTGACTGTGCCTCGTTCTATTGGAGTAACTTTAGCTTTACTGGGTTTATTTGCTGGTTCTTTAGATTTATTCACCCTAAATGCAAGATAATTCCAAAAGGATAAGACATATATACCCACCATTAAGATAAATAAAGGACTATCACCTAAAAAAATGATGACGCTAAGAACCAAAGCCAGACTCGCAAAATATACTTTTGGAAACTGTCTTTTTATTAACTCATCTTTTTTAGTGATGCTTTCGAACCATCCTACGATAGTGTAATTCACCATGCAGATTCCTATATTAGTGTTTTAATATAATCATAAACCTGCGATTTGGCAAAGATTAATCACTTGTTAAAGAATCTAATTTTATTTGAAGATTTTCTATGTAAGCTGAGAGATCAGCGATTTGCTTTTCAAATTTTTCCATGTTGTAAATATACAAAGTTATAAAAATTGCTAAACACATGTTAATTACTTTTTGCCAGTTATTCACTTAATCTGACCTCCTGCTAGTTGTAAAAATCTGCAATTTTTTCAAGGGCGGATGCATACCCAATTATCTCTTTGTCAGTCCAACGAGCACCAATTATCGAAAGTCCGACGGGGAATTTATTGTAGGTAAAAAAAGGAATGGTTATGTGAGGCATTCCCGCGTGGGCTGCATAACCTCCATTCCCGAATCGAGTAATTTTTTCTATGGCCGCAGAGTCACCTCCGATATAGTCTATTCGCCATGCTGGGCCACGCGTGAGCCCGATAAATGCGTCTAATTCATTTTGTTCTAAAATA
Organism: uncultured SAR92 cluster bacterium; assembly: GCA_902515855.1. Lineage (GTDB taxonomy): Bacteria > Pseudomonadota > Gammaproteobacteria > Pseudomonadales > Porticoccaceae > AAA300-D14. The sequence continues at coordinate 15,371 of CABXWC010000013.1, read as the reverse complement.
TCTAGGGTATCGCGATAAGAGTTTCTCAGCTTCCATTTTGAGAACCAGTAATGGAAAATGTTTTTACTTTTTGACGATAAATATAAAATATCTTGATCGAAGTGCGGCATAACCCTGTCAGAATTGACATTGTTAAATACAATGATGTCCTCGAGAGTTTTCATTTTTGAACTTGAATTTGCAAGATATTTCTCAACACCCTCTCTGAATTCGTATAGTAAAACGTAATACTCGTGATCGCCGGGATAGACTCTTGAATCATCAAATTTAACCACCTTACCACCGAGGGACTTTATTGCTGATTCAATTTTTTGATAGAAGTTTTGAACTTCTTTATTTTGGTTTCTAGAATCCAATAAACCAAACCTCAGTCCATCCAGCACTGATTTCTGAGCGGCTTCCTGAAAATTAAAATCAAAATGTTTAGGTATTTTATGTGTTGCTGGATCATCAGAGTCAAAACCAGATATTGCCTCTAGCACCATCGCAATTTGACTAACAGTGCGTCCCATAGGCCCAGCGGTATCCTGTGATGACGAAATTGGCACGATTCCTGATCTACTTACTAATCCAACAGTTGGCTTGAATCCCACAATGCCATTAATTGATGCTGGGCAAGAGATTGAACCATTTGTCTCTGTACCGATGCTGACATTTACTAGTCCAGATGCGACTGCCACAGCAGATCCTGAACTTGAACCGCAAGGATTAAATTCTTCATCTAGCGGATGAGTTGTTTGCCCTCCATAACTTGACCAACCGCTAACGGAACTTGTAGATCGGAAATTAGCCCATTCGGACAAGTTTGCTTTTCCAACAATGACATAATTTGATTCCAGTAATTTGTCTATTAAAAATGCATTTGTTTTGGCTACATTATCAGCTAGGGCAAGTGATCCGGCGGATGTAACTTCACTATTAATATCAATGTTATCTTTTACGACGATATTTACTGAGCTGGAATTAGAACTGGATGGATACCTTTGTATTAGCGAATTGTTGGGATCAAACTCGTCCGAGATTGCAAACATGCATGTCATCAGGCTGACTGACACTATGCTATTTCTCAACATCATTCTCATCATAAAATGATACCGCCGCGCTTTCGGGAAGATCAAATTTAAAATTCAGGCATTAGCATCTCTAAATGCCTTCCACTAATATCAACTCTGTAGAACAAGCTTTTTCTCTGACCCCTTTTGCTGAAGCGTACTCCTTAGATTCATAAAAACGTTTGGCATGCTCCAGACTTGCAAATTCCAAAACAATAACTAACCCAGAGTTAGAACCCTCTCTTAAATCAGGACTTGGATTTCGAATTAATGCTTTTCCCTCATATTTAGAAATAATAGGAAGAGACATTTCTCTAAATTTCTCAAAACCCTCTTTATCGTGAATATTAATATGTGCAATTAGGTAGCCCTTGGACATCTTTTTTACTCCTCAATTCTATTTAATATATTTACTATGATAATGAAGTCTTTTGCAGAAGACCAAATATCCATATACCTAGTGGTGTATATATAAAGGTTTACTAAAACTTTTTACTTCTGCTCCGCGCTCTCCGAAGATCTAATCGATTGGAGACTAACCTGAGAAGGGATCTTTATCGTCAGGAAGTCGTCCCGTGCCTTTTAAGAAAAAATAGTAGGTTAAAAGAGAAAACATGATTGGTAGAAACAAGTCGCCATCACCGAATATAAGATCAATCCACATTGAAACGGTTATAGCTAAAGAGACCAACCAAAAGTATTTTCCATATTTTGCAAGTAATCTCTTCATTGCCCAATAGTAACTCGTCACTTTGTGAGAGATCGATCACTCGCGAGAACAGGAGTGTCAGTTATATAAAACGTTCCATCATTGTTCGGATCACAAAATATAATTTCTCTTAAATGCGTGCGACTTGTTCTTCGGGAGAAGTCTGATTCTCTCGCACTGTCAAACATATGGATGGGTGTGAATCCCCTTATGTAGCCGACAGTATCTAAAACAGGGATGTAATCATATTCATTGAATGGAGAGTCTGAGCGAGAATTTGAACTTGATGAAAGGCGGTTTTGGCTTTTGAATCCATCAAGTTTTCTTGCGACAAAATTTGAGTCTTGCCACCCCTCCGCGAGCAATTTCGCCTCAGAAAATCGGCATGATGCACAGATCTCAAGTTTACTGATAGCCCAACTTTCACTCGATGGACCGGCAAAACCACCGGCAAAACTTTCCTCCTTAGACTCCATTCGGTCATCAGGCCACCAGTCTTCATCATTGAATGACGTCATACATTGATTTTCCAAACATCTCTGAACTTCTAGGAGCCTTTTATTATGATTTAAGTCGACATTTTCCACCACGCATTGCATTTTCCAATGTCGAGTCTCTCGATCAGGTGCCTTCTTTTTCTCTACTATCGGTAGGAAAGGTCCTAGCACTGGATTCGGTTTAACGGTTGTACTCGTCTTCCCTTCAATTTTTTCAATGTAACCTGATTCTTTAAAGACATATACATGGTTCACATCTATTGGAAATTTGCTGTAAATGGCATCCATATCACTTACGCACTGCGCGTAGTGTAAATCAAATGAAGCTATGCCCTCATCCCTTGCTAACGAGGCGCTCTTGTAAGCGGCCACGCAACCCTGCAATAAAATGACTATTGATAAAATACAAAAAGTTTTTTGATATGCTTGCATATTTCTAATCCTTTCAATGAGTATGATATTTAACGAGCATGTTTCATGCCAGCCGGAATCAGTGCAATTAACCTCATTTTTGACACTTTCCCCTAGTTTTTTGACTCAAAAACGAGCATTGAGAATATTTTTAAAAAGAAGTATGCACCTTAGTAACGCATAACAGACTTAAGCAAACTCGTTCGGCTTAGCGACTTGGAGACACTAGATAAACCTCAAAGCAAAATGAGGGAGTATAGGTAGATTAGATGCGGTACTTTTGCAATGAGAATTAGGTTGGAGAAACAACAACCTTCCTTGAGCACAACCTTGGATTTTTCAGTGAAAACATTTGTCAATTTCACTAGGATAAATGTTTTTAGGAAGGTTGAACTCAATAAAAAGTTCGTAACTAATTAATAATATACATAAAAATTGATTTGGAGCGGGAAACGAGGTTCGAACTCGCGACCTCAACCTTGGCAAGGTTGCGCTCTACCAGCTGAGCTATTCCCGCATCAAAACAATGGCGTCCCGTAGGGGAGTCGAACCCCTGTTACCGCCGTGAAAGGGCGGTGTCCTAGGCCTCTAGACGAACGGGACGAACGTTGTTAAAAACTCGCCCGACAGGCTTTCAAAAAACTTCTGAGCCCCTGTTCAAGCGTGGCGACATTATAAAGCGTTTTCCTATTTCTGCAATATCGCAAACTAGATGTAAAGGAATATTGAAGATATTGTTATGTCTTGTTTTTAATAAAGTCCAACTGTTGTTTTGATAAACCATGATAACGTAGCAGGTCATGATCAGAGATTTTGATCTCTCTATTTTTACCGTTCCTTGACGAACGATCGCTGTTTATCTGATCCTCGTCGATTTGTAAGTAACCATGAAATTTACTAGCATCCTCTATCAATGAAATTAACTCATTGATTTTCTCACAGATGACATCCGAGTCCTTCGAATCAATCTCTTCACAATTCAACTTTTTAAACATTTCCAAGCATTCTTTTAACTCGTTATGAGTATGTCGCACAAGAAGCCGCGGATAAAAAATTATTTCCTCTCCCATTTTTACCTCTGTGGTCTTAATGATGAAAAACTTTTAGTTCAGATCAAATAGACTCAATGTACGGGTCCGATTTCCATTGTGGCCATCTTTCCTTTGTTTGTTTAATCGTTGTCTCGTTCCAAAAACGTGAGCCAGGTTTTGGGACACCAAGACAACTCAATTGTGAAGGGCTTGCATTATTCATGATCAAGCTCCAATTCCTAGCAGGAGTTTCTTGCCAAACATGGAAACCAATTGAATTATTCTCCTTCGATTTATAACTTATCGACATCGAATATCGATAGCTATCAGATTCAATTAGATCAGTTCCTCGGTGAAATGTGTCTAAAGTATACGCAATAACAGTCCCAGCAGGCGCAACAACCATTTTTTCTTTTTGAGTGAGTGCAGAATAATTTGTTTTCTCGACTGCAAGACATCGATGTCCAAGTATTTCATTAGAATCTTTTTTACTGACATAACAAAAAGGTCCATCTCCCTCAGTTACATCAGACAAGTAAATCAAATAATTAACTGATCCACTGCGAGCCTCCGTCGAAGGGACGGTTAAAGTATGATTATTGAAATCACAATGCAAAGCTTGATTATAATTTGCGCGGCCTGAAAACTTTGCCCATGTATGGCTCTGATATAAAACCACGTTATCCGAACCAAGCAATTCTTCGGACAAACTGATTAGTTTAGGATGTAATGAGAGGAGATTTAATTCGACCGATGCGTTAAATGGAAGTGTATGAATAAATTCGAACTGTTTGCTTCGATCGGAATCACTACCTGGGTGATTCCCATGGTAATGAGATAAAGAAGTGGGACTCTCCCCATATAAGTTTCTAAAATCATCCTGAATTTTTACAAGCTCATCAGACGAGAAAAACTTTTTTAAAACCAATACTCCCTCATCTCTCCATTCCTTATAATTTGATTCAGGATATTTCATATTTTTCCCTTTAAATACCATTATCTTTTAACATTGGAGATATGGCGTAAGATATTCATGACGTTGTCTGTAGTTTTTACGTAAACCATCAAAAATTTTAGCCACTAGAATGTCATTTCTATTTTCGGTCGGCATTGAATCTCGTAATAACCGATTATCCAAACCAATATCATAACCTTTCAAACACAAGTCAGAAATACTATCTCTTTGCATATTATTTTTAACTAGAGTTGACTTAATTACGTTTTTTTCTGGCACTAACATTTCAGGACATCCGATCCAATCTAAAAAAGCTCTATGCAACATCCATGTCCCTCGCAACTTCCCCTCTATTGTATTTCCAGCAATATGAGGAGTTCCTATATCAATCTTCTCCAGTAACTCTAAATTTATACTAGGCTCTTTTTCCCAAACATCCAAAGCTACCCTTAGTTTCTTCTTTTGTTTTAAACAATTTAAGAGTGCCTTACCCGACACTACCTCTCCCCTACCTGCATTTATTATCACAGTTCCAGGACGAAATGCTTCTAACATATAATCGTCCAATAAATTTTCAGTAGGGAAGTCACCGCCTATAGTTAAGGGAGTATGAAAACATATTAGATCGCTATCTATAATTTTCTCTATATCATTTAATTGACAAAATTCGTTTCTTTTAACAAATGGATCAAAGAAATTACATTCAACATCAAAACTCGATAAAGCTGACAACAAAGTTAATCCAACATTACCACAACCGATAACGCTTACTTTTTTAGAAGGCCAATCTTTACACATACTTGACATCGCAGATAAAGAATACTCAGCTACAGCTGTTGCATTGCAACCAGGAGCATAAGCAAAGGCGATACTATTTTGGTCGAGATATTCAATATCTATATGATCTGTTCCGCTGGTAGCAGAACCTACAAATTTGACGCTAGTATCATGAAGTAATTGTCGATCAACTCGAGTTACAGATCTTACGAGTAAAATATCTATGTCTTTTAAATGATGTCGTCTTATATCTCGGCCTGGCATTAACTGCACATCAGCACTGGCGGAAAAAAGTTTATTAACCAATGGCATATTTTCATCGGCAATTATCTTATAAGAATGATGCATTTTAAGTGAATTATAGTATTTGGATTGAATTTTAATTAAAAGATACGTGCACTACAGCTATAATCAATTAGTTCACCACACGACCATAATTCATAAGGCGCCCATATCGCCGCTCTACTAATTCGTCAATAGGGTACTTTTTAAGTTCAATCAATTGTCCGTTTAGGCGATCTTTTAAATTACCACACATTTCCTCTATGTCTCTATGCGCTCCCCCCAAGGGCTCCTTAATGGTTTCATCGACAATATTTAGTCTCTCCAGTCCAACAGAGGTAACACCCATTGCCTCAGCAGCGATCTCTGCCTTCTCACTACTTTTCCATAAGATATTTGCACAGCCTTCAGGAGAGATAACTGTATAAGTACTGTATTCAAGCATGTTCACTTGATCTCCTACACCTATTCCAAGAGCGCCACCAGAGCTCCCCTCACCAATTACTGTGCATATAATGGGAACTCTTAATCTTGACATTACTGCAAGATTCTTAGCGATTGATTCAGATATATTTCTTTCTTCCGAATCAATGCCTGGATACGCGCCAGGAGTGTCGATTAATGTGATTATTGGCAAATTAAATCTTTCTGCTAATTCCATTAATCTGAGTGCTTTTCTATATCCCTCAGGCTTTGGCATACCAAAATTGCGCATTACCTTCTCGGAAACACCGCGACCTTTTTCTTGGCCAATTACTAAAACTGGAAAATCATTAAGCCTGCATATACCTCCAATAATTGCGTTATCGTCACCGAAATGTCGATCACCATGCATCTCCTCCCAATTATCAAAAACAAGATTAATATAGTCAGAAGCATAGGGTCTTTGAGGATGTCGTGCTACCTGTACAACTTGCCAAGGACTAAGCTTAGAATAGATACTAGACGTGAGTTTATTAGATTTTTGTTTTAGTTTTGCGACTTCGTCAGCAATGTTAAGTTCATTATCATTACCCACTAACTGAAGCTCCTTGATTTTAGACTCAAGCTCAGCAATAGGCTGCTCAAATGATAAAAAGTTTAAGTCCATCTATAAATTACCATCCTTAGAAAACTCAAAATTTCACCTAAACTCAAAGTTTACATTATTTGGACCAAAATCACTTCTCAGCTGGTCAATCAATTCATCTCTTGGGTCAATCTTCCACGAGTCATCTAACAAAAGATTCGCATAGGAATTATCTTTATGGTATTCGATTTTTATCGAACAATTTCCATCTCTGTAATCACTAACTCGATTTGTCAGCAGATCAACCCAATCAGTTTCACTGTCGGCAATAACCACTTCAAGTGTTTCTAGTCGCTCACATCGTACCTCGTATAACGACTGAACTGTATCTATGATGATTTTTAACCTCCCTGTAAACCGATCTTGGCTCGCCTCTCCTTTTACAAGCACAACCGCATCTTTTTGTAAGTACTCCCTATACTTTGAGTAGGTTTCGGCCCAAAGCGTTACCTCTACTCGAGAGTATTTATCATCAAGTGTTATAAAAGCAAAACTTTGCCCTTTTTTATTCTTCATGACACGAATATCTGCAATTAATCCCGCAGCTCTGATCGTACCTCGATTGTTTTTGATATCCGCTAATTTATTCACCCGCATCTTTTCCAGCTCTAGTTTGTATTCATCAAGAGGGTGTCCTGTGAGATATAATCCTAATATACTCTTCTCTTGTTCCAGCCTCTCTTTTGTCATTAATGGTTCGATCTCTAGAGGTATATTTTTCTTTATTTCTTCCGATGTCTCCACTAATGAATTTCCAAATAAGTCTTCAATGCCACTCTCTTCGTTTTTGAAGACTTGATCTGCTAATTTACTGGCATCATCAAGAGCGGTACTCAACCATGCTCGGCAATAATTAATAGATTCAGATGGACCTATTTCATCAAATGCACCAGCCTTAATCAGTGCTTCAATAGCTCTTTTACTTAATTTATTTGTATCAACTCTTGCGCAGAAGTCGTAAATATCTTTGAATTTACCGTCTTTAACCCTTGTAGTGATAATTAGTTCTATAACTCCTTCGCCTAAACCTTTAATAGCACCGAGCCCGTAGACAACGGCTCCCTGCTCGTTAACACTAAATCTAAACTCTCCATCATTTATGCTTGGTGGTCTAAGTTCAATACCAATGTCTCTGCAATCCTCGATGTAAGTTACTACTTTATCTGTTTTGTCCATATCCGAAGACATTGTAGCTGCCATAAACTCTGGTGCGTGGTGCGTCTTAAGCCACGCGGTTTGATACGCAAGTAGCGCATAGGCCGCGGAATGAGATTTATTAAAACCATAACCAGCAAACTTCTCCATTAAATCAAAAATATTTGATGCCAAATCTTGATTGAATCCTTTTTTCTGAGCTCCTTTTATGAACACTTCTCTTTGCTCTGCCATCTCCTTAGCATTCTTCTTACCCATCGCCCGCCGTAAAATATCAGCACCACCAAGCGTGTAGCCGCCCATTTCTTGAGCTATTTGCATAACTTGCTCCTGATAAAGAATTACGCCATATGTTGAAGATAGAGCAGGTTCAAGGCATTGGTGTTGATACTTTGGGTGTGGATAGCTTATTTCAGCTTCTCCTTTCTTCCGACTGATGAAATCGTCCACCATACCCGATTGCAAAGGACCAGGTCGAAAAAGAGCTACCAGCGCAACAATATCATCGAATCTATCAGGACCTAGCTTTTTTATAAGTTCTTTCATTCCGCGAGATTCAAGCTGAAATACAGCAGTAGTCCTCCCACTTTGCATAAAATCAAATGTTTCTTTATCGTTGATTGGTATTTCGTCAAGATTTAATTTTTTACTATTGCTTGGCTCTCGCCTGTTTATTAACTCAAGCGCCCAATCAATTATGGTTAATGTTCGTAATCCAAGAAAATCGAATTTTACTAATCCAACATCCTCAACATCATTTTTATCAAATTGGGTCATCGATGTGGAGCCGGACTCATCACAATAAATTGGTGTGTAATCAGTTATTTTTGATGGGGAAATTACAACACCACCCGCATGCTTTCCGCAATTACGCGTAATACCCTCAAGTTGTGTAGCCATATCCCATATTTCAGCCGCATCATCATCGTTTCTTAAAAAATCGTCTAATTCCTGCTCTTTTAGCCTCGCTGCTTCAAGCGTAATACCAACCTCAAAAGGGATGAGTTTTGATAATTTATCACCCAGACCATAAGATTTACCAAGGACCCGTGCCACATCTCTGACAACAGCTCTCGCGGATAAAGTTCCAAACGTGACAATTTGAGACACAGACTCACGACCGTACCGATCAGACACATATGAAATTACTCTATCTCGTCCCTCCATACAAAAATCGATATCAAAATCAGGCATAGAAACTCTCTCTGGATTCATAAACCTCTCGAATAGCAAGTCATGCTTTATTGGATCCAAGTCAGTAATTCCCAGAACGAAGGCAATCAGCGAACCTGCCCCTGAACCTCGGCCCGGTCCAACTGGAATATTTTCTCCCTTCGCCCAAATAATAAAATCCATCACGATTAGGAAATAACCAGAGAAATCCATTTCAATGATTATTTCCAGCTCATAATTAAGACGATCTCTGTACAGAGCGTAATCGGATTGGTCAATGGTGTCTTGATGACCTTTAAGCATCAACTTAAATTTATTTTCAAGTCCCAAGTGTGATTGTTGTTTAAGATAATCATTAGCTGTCAATCCTCCAGGGATTGGATACTCAGGCAAATAATTCTCTCCAAGAATTAGACTGAGATTACATCGTTTCGCTATCTCAAATGTGTTATTGATTGCCTCCGGTAGATCACTAAATAACGTTTCCATCTCATCAGCACTTCTTAAAAATTGTTGATCAGAATATAGCCTTTCTCGTCTCGGATCCTCGAGTAATCTACTATCGTGAATGCAAACTCTTGCTTCATGAGCCTCATATTCATTTTTTTCAATAAATCTCACATCATTAGTCGCAACTAACGGACAATCATGCTCAAGCGCAAGTTGCACTACCTCATCATTGTACTTTTCTTCGCCGAAACGGCCCGTTCGCTGAATTTCGAGGTAAAACCGGTTTCCGAATAAATCCTGCATCCTTACCAAGCTTTTGTTTGCCTGATCAGTTTTATTGCTAATAATTAAATTTCCTATCTCGCCCTTTACGCCACCAGATAATGCAATTAATCCAATATTAAATTGAACTAACCAAGAGTATTCAATAACAGCGGCGCCATTATTCTCCTTAGATAAATAAGCTTTTGAAATAAGTTGCGTTAAGTTTTTATATCCAAGCTGATTTTGCACTAATAGGACCAACTGTTGAGGCATCTCTTGCTCAGGATATTTAACCAAGACGTCTGCACCAGCAATTGGCTTAATGCCATTTTTTCTTGCTGATTTATAAAATTTTATAAGCCCAAATAAATTATTGAGATCGGTAAGTCCCACTGCCGGCATCGACATTTTAGCAACATTGGATACAAGTGCGCTGAGACGGACCAAGCTATCTACAAGAGAATATTCTGAATGAACACGGAGGTGAACAAAACACTTTTCCATATTGTTATGAAGTCAATAGATGTGAGGCATCGACCCCATAATGTTTAAAACTATCCTCCATCAAGTCAAAAATAGACCCATCATAATCAGGTATTTTTTTGCTTGATGTATTTATAGACCTTACCCTCTGTCCCCATTTAATTACTCCAGCCCCACAAGTCAATCCAGCTCCAAATGTTGCTACTAATATAGTCATACCAGGCTTGATTTGAGATGCATCTAATGCATCACACATGGCGAGTGGTATTGAAGCCGCAGAGGTATTTGCATATTCATCGATCCTTACAATAATTTTTTCCATAGGAAAATCTATTCTCTTGGACAGCGCTTGTATTATGCGCATATTTGCCTGGTGCGGAATGAATAAATCAATATCAGCCGTATTTAATTTTTCAGACCGAAGTACTGTTTCGATAGCATCAGCCATCCCTTTTACAGCATTTTTAAAAACTTCTTGGCCCTCAAAATTTAATGAGACATAGATATCATCAGTAAAGTGAAGCGGAGATAATCCCCAACTTGGGAGATGCAAACACTCTCGAGTATTTGGGACACAACTCATAAATGCTCTTGTTAATCCAACTGGTTCATCTGTAGCTCTTAATAATACCGCTCCTGCCCCATCTCCAAATAGAACACAAGATTCCCTTTTTTGCCAGTCCATAGCGAGAGATATTCTCTCTGAACCAACAACTAAAGCTGACCGGATGGATCCCGCCTTGATCATATCTGATGCAACATTGAGTCCGTAAAACCAACTCGTACAAGCCGAATTAAGATCAAAAGCAGCAGCTTTTGTCGCCCCGAGTTGATTTTTTATTAAACTAGCTGTGTTTGGACAATATTCCTCAGGTGAGGTCGATCCGAGAATAATTAAATCTACGTCCATTGCATTATGACCGCTCGAGGCCAAGGCTCTTTCGCACGCCAACCAAGCCATCTCTCCAGTTGACACATGAGAATAATGTCGCCTTTTTATACCCGATCTTGAATATATCCACTCATCACTAGTATCGACAATTTTACTTATGTCATCATTTGACATAACCATTGGCGGAACATAGCTCCCCCAACCACAAATTTCTGCATACATCGATTGATACTCCTCAAACCGCATCAACATATTCTACATTGCATAAACTTGTTGTTGATAGGATTATTATAATTATTAAATCTGAATACCTATTCTATCTTTAAATTCCGAGTTGTGTTGAATAGAAGTTAAAAAAGTTTTTCTTGTCTGTCATAGACTAACTCACGAATAGGCGAAAACGTTTTTCTATGACTTGCCGTGACTCCATTTCGATCCAATGCCTCGAGATGCTGAGGAGTCCCATAACCTTTATTTTTTGAAAATCCATATCCCGGAAACAATGTATCAAGAGAGTGCATATCTTTATCTCGAGTGACTTTTGCAAGAATTGAAGCTGCTGAAATTTCCTCGATTAAACTATCGCCTTTTATAATAGCTTTACTTTTGTATTTCCATTCAGGAAGTTTATTTCCATCAACTAACACAAATTCCGGCTCGACTTTTAATCCAAAGACAGCTCTTTGCATAGAAACCATTGTAGCTTTAAGGATATTCAACTGATCAATCTCACACACAGAAGCCTTGCCAATAGAAAAACAGATGCATTTTTCAACTATCTCTGAACAGATAGCCTCTCTTTGATGTTCTCTGAGTTTTTTCGAATCATTTAAACCTAAGATACCATGATTGATGGGCAAGATTACTGCAGCTGATACTACTTCTCCTGCCAAACAACCTCTTCCAACTTCATCCACACCCGCTGTCAACATTCTTTTACTCAATATATTTTTAATCTAATAATTCTTTTATTCGTAAAGCACTTAACTTCCCGGAATCTTTAATAAGTAGATTACTTAACGTCTGGAGGGATATTTGGAGTTGCTGGATATCCGTTTCATAAATTATCTTTCTTAGTGCCTCTGCAATGGAATCTGTAGTTGCCTGATCCTGCAATAGTTCAGGTACCAACATTTTTTTCGCCAATAAATTAGGAATTGATACATATTTTGTCTTAATAAAAGGCTTTGCAACCAAATATGTGAGCCAATGTAATTTGTATGCCACGACCATTGGCTTGTTTAGTAGCATTGCCTCCAATGCAGTAGTTCCAGAAGCTAATAAGACAATATCTGACTGTCGCATTAAATTATGAGAATCGCCATCAAAGAGACTACAGCTCAGACTGTCATAATTGTTGCAAATATTGGTTAGCTGTTCTAGACGTTCACTATTCGCTGCAGGAATTAGGATATTAATCTGTTTATTTGTTAGTTTGATTAGCTGTTCAACAGACTTCAGAAATATATGTGCAAGATTCTTTACTTCCTCAGACCTACTGCCTGGCATTAAACATATTGTTATCTTATTTTTGTCCCTAAGATTTAATTCATCATTAGCCGCCAATCTTTTCCTAAAAAGCTTTTTTGCTAGCGGATGTCCAACGTTTTTGACTGGAATCAAATTTTCCTCATATATATTATTTTCGAATGGAAATAACGTAAGCATTAGATCAATGCTTTTCTTTATACGTTTTATTCTCCAGCTTCTCCATGCCCAAACTGAAGGGCTAACATAATGAACCGTTTTTACGCCCCCAAGCTTTAATTTCAATTCGATTTTGGAATTAAAATCTGGAGAATCAATACCAACAAAAAAAAGTGGTTTATCCTTGAGATAACGATTTATTATTAACTTTTGATGATTTATAAGCTCAGAAATACGCTTAAGGGGCTCTATAAATCCCATAACAGACAGGCGTTCCATTGAGATCATTGAGTTAAACCCCTCAGAGATCATCTCGTCACCACCAATACCCTCAAAGACAGCATTAGGATAAAAGGTCTTCAAATTTCTAATTAGATCTGCACCAAGTATGTCACCAGATTTTTCACCGGCTACGATCGCAATGACTGGACTTTTTTCGCTCATTAATCAGCGGATAATTCCGCGTGTTGAAGATTCAATGGATTTGAGAAGAACATCTAGCACACACTGGCTTCCGAGTGCTTTTATCTCTTGCTTTGCCTCTTGGAGTTGCAAACCTCTTCTATAGAGAATTTTATATGCTTTGTTAATGATTGCGATATCGTCAGGGGAAAATCCTCGACGCTTTAATCCCTCTCTATTGATAGTTCTTGGCTCAGCTGGATTACCAGATACAGTAACATATGCAGGTACATCATGATAAACGAATGCGGTTGGTCCAATAAAACAATGTGCACCCAAACTAACATACTGATGCACCGCAGCAAATCCCGAAAGTATCGCCCAATCTCCTACATTTACATGACCAGAAATAGCTGCATTATTTGTCATGATTATATTGTTACCAACTTCGCAGTCATGGCCAATATGAGAGTAAGCCATAAATAAATTGTTATTTCCTATAGAAGTCACAGCTTTATCTTGAATGGTGCCTCTGTGTATCGTAACGCCTTCTCTTATTATGTTTTTATCACCAATAACTAAAAGCGTGTCTTCACCTAGGTACTTTAAATCTGGAGTATCATCACCAATCGTGGCGAATTGAAATATAGTGTTTGAACAGCCTATTTTTGTATCACGTTTTATCACGACATGGGAAGATATCTGAGTTCCATTTCCAATCTCTACATTCTCACCAATATATGTCCAAGGTCCGACCGAAACTTTATCACCTATTACCGCAGACTCATGGATAACTGAGCTAGGATGTATCATGTATTATTTTCCGCATCTACATATGCACATAATAGTTCTGCTTTACACACAACTCCATTATCGACAAGGGCTTGAGTATCAAAGCGCCAAATGTTTCTTTTCACGGTAATTACCGTTGACTTCAAGATTAATTTATCACCCGGGATAACAGGTTTTTTAAATCTAACATTGTCTACACCTGCAAATAAGTATAGTTTACCATCAGTGCCTGCAGTTTCGGTTGATGCAAAACCGAGGAGCCCCGAGACCTGAGCCAATGCCTCAATTGTCATCACACCAGGAAAAATTGGGTTTGAAGGGAAGTGACCATTAAATACATCTTCGTTAGCCGTAATATTTTTATACGCAATAATACTCTCAAACGGGATTAACTCGGTAACTCTATCTACCAACAACATCGGATACCTATGCGGCAGCAGGGACATAATTTTAGAAATATCCATTTTCAACCTTAGTGTTTTATTAGTTTACTAGACTTCTTCAACTCAACGATGCTTCGAGCCATTGAATCCAATTGGCTGAAGCGTGCCGTATTTTTCCTCCAATTTTGAGTATTCATTAATGGTGTCGTGCCGGATGAGTATGATCCTGGCTCTTTAATAGATTTTGTAACTAAAGTTCTGGCAGTTACCATTACATTGTCGCACACCTTTACATGACCAACTACGCAAACATCTCCAGCAAAAATACAGTTTTTCCCGATAACAGAGCTTCCAGCTACTCCACAGTATGCTGCCATAACAGTATTCTCTCCTATTATCGCGTTGTGCGCGATCTGTATATGATTGTCCATCTTGACTCCGCAATGAATCTCCGTATCAGATAATGCACCTCTGTCTATGGTGCAGCAGGCTCCAATTTCTACATGATCTCCAATAGATACACTACCCAATTGAGCAATCTTTTCCCATGAACCATCATCACGCCGAGCCATCCCAAAACCATCTGAACCAATAACAGAATTACTATGAATGACTGCATTTTTACCTATAACAACGTCGTTATAAATTGAAACATTGGGAAATATTTGTGCCTTTTCACCTATCGTGACATTCTCCCCAATTGAAACATTAGAGCCGATTATTGAGTCTTCTCCAATAATAGAGTTCAACCCTATGCAGGTATTGGCACCTATTTGAACAGAAGCAGGAATTATCGCTGGTACACCAGACACCTTTTTCTTGGTTTTTCGAGCTGATGCAAACCAGTGTGAAATTCTAGCGTAAGCAAGATATGGATCCTTGACAACCAAACAGTCTCCATCGTATTTACTAGCATCTGCCTGAGACAGGATGACAAAAGAGGCCTC
>CABXWC010000012.1:0-35030 GCA_902515855.1 uncultured SAR92 cluster bacterium | reverse complement strand
GCGCTCAGGATGACCCAGCTTCAAAAAACCACAGAGACTAACTTTGTGATTAGAGGGTTTGGTAACGGAGCAAACAATCCCGGAATTGAGCCTGCAGTTGGCGTATATATTGATGGCGTGTCTAGAACACGTTCAGCATCAGCAATGGCTGATCTCCCAACGATAGAGATGGTCGAAGTGTTGAGTGGACCACAATCCACGTTATTCGGTAAAAATGCTTCTGCCGGTGTCATAAGCATCACAACAAAATTACCTGAACAGGAATTTGGAGGATCTATTGAGACTACTCTCGGAACATACGGTGCTACTATTGTAAAAGGAACTGTTACTGGTGGAATTACTGATTCGACCTCTTTCCGTTTATCTGCAAGCGCGCCAGTCAACTGTGCGGTTAATCCATCAACTAAGGAAGCGATAACCTTCTTGGAAAGTTTAGATGTCATTTAATTTCCCCTATTTTGAAAATAATTTTTTATCTTTTTAGAGTAAAACCTTACACTCCACATAGTATTATAACGTTTATGTCCTCAAAATCTATTAGAAAGGGGTAAATGTTGATCTTTAAAGCCTAAAGAGCTGGTCTTTACCGATAAATGGCCGTTTCTTTGAGCGGGATTGGCACCACAGGCTTATTAAATGTACTTTGAAAGAATTAATTTCCTTGCACTCGGACAAATATTAATTTTGGATAAGTCTCCATTAATATGAGGTAACGAGAGTAAACGACGATCCATTATCTTAAACCATATCCATGGGAAATAAGCGCACAGGTACATTCCAAAATACCCGTTTGGTAATTCTGGAATATCGTTAAAGTTACGCAAACTTTGATAGCGTCTAGCTGGATATGCATGATGATCAGAGTGTCGTTCTAAATGAAATAAAACAACATTACTTAACACATAATTTGTATTCCAAGAGTGATGAGGTTTGCATCTTTCATATCGGCCATTGGCCTTTTTTTCACGCAATAATCCATAGTGCTCAATGTAGTTGGCAGACGTTAGTTGAAACCAAGCCCAAACATTGTGAATGATGAGAAAAATCACTATCTGTATTCCAAAAATGAGAACCAATGAACCTTGGAAAACTAATGAAATGAAATAGGATTGAAGTATTTGATTTTCAAAACTCCAAGAAGACTTACCGAGTTTCTTAAGATTTTTTTCTTCAAGTTGCCAAGCACGAGTGAAAGTCGACGGTATTTCACGTAAGGCAAACTTGTAAATTGACTCTCCCATTCTTGAACTTGCCGGATCATTGGGAGTGGCGACTTGAATATGATGACCATTATTGTGTTCAACTGTAAAATGACCGTAAGCAGGAACAGCAAGAACAATTTTAGCCAGTAATTTTTCGATCCACGTATTTTTGTGCCCAAGTTCGTGAGCTGTATTGATGCCAATGCCACTGTATCCACCAGCCATAATGGCCACGAGGACTACTCCAAAGAGCGAGAGAGGTTGAGATCCAACAGTCCACGCGCAAGCAATCAGCACGATGAAGTGCATTGGGACAGTCAGAAAAGTTAAATATCGATAATATTTATCCTCCTCTAACAGAGGTACTATTTCTTCGGGTGGATTACTACTGTCACTTCCAACCAGCCAATCCAAGATAGGTATAACGACATAACTAACACAAAGTGGAATCACAAAAATTAACTCGTTGTTGGTTTTGAGATATGCAGAAATAAAATATAGAGGTAGTAACGGGAAAAAAACTGACCCAAGCCATAGGTATCGCTTTTTATCGGTATATTCGATCAAACCTTTCTCTTTATCAATAGTGGAATATAGTTTCATCTCAGTTATCTATAGAGTTCACAATCGGTTGGAGAAAAGATGAATTAGACCAATTTAAAGGGGGAGTTGTCGAGTGATAATTATTACCAGTTCTAATAGAACTTGAACCAATTTTCGTATAGTCACTATTTCTCACGACAACCAGGTCAAGTTGCGGAAAAACATATATGTTATTTGTATGAAGACCTGCAGCATAAAAATATCCATCGTTCTGATTGACCCACCATTGCAGAGCATACGCTTGATTATTTGTTCCGTTAGGTACTTGGGTAGATTCCGCTACCCAGCTTTCAGAGATCAATTGCTCATCACGCCATTTTCCTTTTCGAGCAAATAAAAGACCAAATCGTGCAAAATCTCGTGTGGTAGTGTCAATACAGCAGTAGGTCATTGCGTGCCCTAACTCATCTGTCCACCAGTCTGCTTGCATATCAATTTTTGAAAAAAGCTCCCTGTCAGCAAAATCAAGTACGCTTTGACCAGTAGATTCCTCAATAATTCCAGCCATAAGCATTGAGTCAGCATTTGAATATGACCAATTTTGTGTACGAGGAGTCGATTGCAAATTTCGGTTGAGGGCGAAAGCAAGTTGATCACCATTTATGCCACCAGAATAGATATTCGCATCACCGCCAGACCCCACACCAAGACCTGAACGCATCTCTAAAATAGACCGAATAGTTACTTCTGATTTTCCTGTTCCAACCCATTCTGGAAGATAAGTGTCTGCAGACTCATCAATAGAGGCAATATATCCTTTGTCCAAAGCTATTCCGATTAGAGCACTCGCGAATGATTTTCCTGTCGACCAACTGGTGGCTAAGCTACTATCGGATTTATCATCCGCATACCTTTCACCGATGATAACGCCGTACCTAATTATCACTACTCCTTGAGTATTTTTATTAGTCCGAAAGGCATAGTCTAGAGCTTCATTTATGCCAGTAACTGAGACACCTGCATCCTGAGGATCGCGAACCTCCCAAGATATTCCGGGGTATGTGTTTGTACCGATTGTAGGCTCTGGAGGGTTCGGTGGAATCGTAATTGGTGATGAACCATTTTCACCCCCACCTCCACCGCCACAAGAGGCCAGAAAAGAGCAAATAATAATTAGAGCAAATGCCTTAAAGATGTCTAAACCATTTAGTCTGTGATGATTATGTTTAGTTCCACTTCTTCTGTGGTGAGACATATTTTGATACAAGTAAATTCGTTAGACGTACTATAATCTAATAAGATTTTAATGAATATGATTATCATGCGGAAGTTGACAGTGTCACAATGTGATGTATCTAGAATTATTGAAATGGCTTGGGAAGATCGTACGCCTTTTGAGGCGATTTCTTATGAATTCGGTCTCTCTGAGGGCGAGGTTATTAAGGTAATGCAGAACTCTTTAAAGAAATCATCGTTCAAACTTTGGCGGGAGAGAGTAGCGGGGAGAAAAACAAAACATTTTTCTCTAAGGGATAAGAGCGTAAACAGGGCATATTGCCCGACTCAATACAAGCAGAGGTGAAATTGTGCAAACTCGTAAAAGTAAGTCATTATTGTCATTTGTAATTTCATTTTCTTTGGGGTGTTCATCATTGGTCGTATCAAAAGAACTCGTAATGCTTGATGATTTTAGCCCGAGACCTAAAGTTGATTGGAACTTCGTAGCAGATAGTGTGATGGGAGGCATCTCTTCTGGTGACGTTGTATTAGAGGATGATGGCACTCAAGTTTATGCAAAGATGACTGGTAATGTCAGCACAGAAAATAATGGTGGTTTCATCCAGTTTAGAAGCACTCTTAATGAGAAACTTGATAAAAATATTGAGGGTGTGTATTTGAAAGTTAGAGGAAACGGGGAAAAATATTTTATCCATCTGAGGACTCGCGGGACGATGTTGCCTTGGCAGTATTATCAAAGTGCTTTTTCGACAAGCAATGAATGGACAGAGATTTTTCTTCCATTAGATTCTTTTAAACCCTCGGGATCATGGTTGGGTAAGGGTGTAAATCCAAAATCAATAAGAAGTCTTGGGGTTGTGGCGTATGGCCGTGACCACGTTGCAGATATTCAGGTTACCGAGATTGGATTCTATCTATAGGGCTCATTGCAAACTGAGTTTACAATCTTTACAAATACGAGATTGGAGTTTGATATTTTGTCTTCCACTCAATATAAGGCATCCGGTACACCAACTCTCTCGCCTTGTCATATGAGACGTCCTCGCCTTGGTTTTCGCATTCATTGACATACCATTTGCTCAGGCAATTTCGGCAGAACCCCGCAAGGTTCATCAAATCGATATTCTGTACATCTTTTCGTTGATCTAAATGATTCAAAAGCCGTCTAAAAACTGCTGCCTCTATTTCTATTCTTGTTTCTTTGTTCATATAAATTTACCTTTAGAGACCAGATACAAATAAAACCACAATACTATCAGATTATCGGTGCGTTTCAGAGTATACTTACGCCAAATCAGTTCTTTTAACAAAAAATTACTTACAGCTAATTTTTAAGGAAAATATTTAATAATATGGAAATAAATTCATCCCTTCTTTCATTAATTGGGAACACTCCTATGTTGAAGTTAAATTGCTTTGACGTTGGTCCATGTGAACTTTTTGTCAAATTAGAATCTCAAAATCCCGGTGGATCAATTAAAGATCGAGTTGGTCTTGCAATTATAGAAGAAGCTGAAAAATCGGGTGAGTTAAAACCAGGCGGAACGATAGTTGAAGCGACTGCAGGAAATACTGGAATTGGACTAGCCCTTGTTGCCGCATTGAAAGGATATAAAATTATTTTAGTGATACCTGATAAAATGAGTAGGGAAAAAATATTGCACCTCGAGGGTTTGGGAGCCGAAATTATTTTGACTCGCTCTGATGTCCCGGAGAGTCACCCCGGGTATTATCACAATGTTGCAAGAAAGGTAGTTGCTGAAACCCCTGGAAGTTTTCTAGCGAACCAATTCAGTAACCCGGCAAATCCAATGATCCACAGAACAACAACAGGGCCTGAGATTTATGAGCAAATGTCAGGAGATCTAGATGCTGTAGTTGCTGGTGTAGGATCGGGAGGGACTCTGACAGGGATGGCAGAATTTTTCAGACAGAAAGATCCGAAAATACAAATGGTTGCTGCAGATCCAGAAGGCTCAATTGTTGCAGATGCAGTGATAAAAGGAGAATTTTCATATGACGGTGGATCTTGGTTGGTTGAAGGGGTAGGTGAAGATTTTATTCCTGATAATCTAAATGTGGATCTTTTGGATGATGCCGTTGTGGTCTCGGACAAGGAAGCTTTTCAAACTTTGCAAATTTTAGTTCGAGAGGAGGGCATTCTAGGTGGTTCCTCTACAGGCACTCTAGTTGCTGGCGCTGTAAAATGGTGTCAAAAGCAGACTACGAAGAAGAAAGTTGTAACCTTTATATGTGATACTGGAAATAAATATTTATCAAAAGCATTCAATAAATCATGGTTGCAAGATAATGACTTGCTTGATGTGAGTGAAAGGGGTGATCTATCAGATTTGGTAAATCGGAGAGCAGATGAGGGAGATATGATTTATGTCCAGCCAAGCGATACCCTCATGACTGCATATAACAGAATGCGAGCATCCGATATTTCTCAGATCCCAGTTTTGGAGCAAAAAGATTTGGTGGGTGTCATCGATGAGGAAGATTTATTATTTAGTGTTAAAAATGATAGGACGTCTTTTAAAAAACCAGTCTCCGATTTTATGGTTACTGACTTAGATACTCTTCAGATAGGTGCATCTGAAGATGAGTTAGTTGAAGTCTTGACGCAAGGCAAAGTTGCAATCATATATGATGGTGACAAATTTGTAGGCTTTGTAACAAAAGTCGATTTAATAAATCATTATCGTACAAAAGTTGATCAACATGCTTAAGGTTTTATGATGTCGAAGATTTCGAAAAATAGTGGATTTGAAACTAAAGCTATCCACGCAGGACAAGTCCCTGACCCAAATAATGGAGCAATAATGACTCCGATATATGCCACCTCAACATATGTGCAGCAGAGTCCTGGTGTCCATCAAGGTTATGAATACTCGAGAAGTCACAATCCGACAAGAAAAGCTCTGGAGGAGTGTATTACTTCGTTGGAAAACGGTTCGAAGGGTTATGCCTTTGCATCAGGAATGGCCGCTATAGGCACAGTTTTGGAAATTCTAAATTCTGGCGATCATGTTATTGCTATGGATGATCTTTATGGAGGGACTTATAGGCTATTTGAGAATGTGAGAAAAAGATCGGCGGGTCTTGATTTTAGTTTCGTAGATTTAAGTGATTTAAATAAACTAGAGGATGCTGTTCAACCAAATACCAAAATGATTTGGGTAGAAAGTCCAACCAATCCATTATTAAAGTTAGTCGATCTTGCAGAAATTGCTAAATTTGCAAAAGCCAATAATATTATTAGCGTCTGTGACAACACGTTTTGCTCTCCATTTATTCAAAAACCATTAGATTTTGGTATTGATATTGTTGTCCACTCTGCAACAAAATATTTGAATGGGCATTCAGATGTTGTTGGAGGAGTGACAGTATGCGCAAAGCACAGAGAAGATTTAGCGGATCAACTATTTTATCTATCGAATTCAGTTGGAGGGATATTAAGTCCTTTCGATAGTTTTCTATTGCTTCGAAGCTTAAAGACATTAGCAGTTAGGATGGAGAAACACTGTGACAGTGCTTCGAGATTAGCACAATATTTGGATAATCATCCTTTGATAGAAAAGGTAATCTATCCGGGTTTAGTCTCTCATCCGCAATACGACATTGCCAGAAGGCAAATGCATAGATTTGGTGGGATGATTACCGCTGTATTAAAAGGAGGTCTTCCTGCATCACAAAAATTTTTGGAAAATACCAAAGTTTTTTCTCTAGCTGAGAGCTTAGGCGGTGTTGAGAGCTTAATTGAACATCCAGCAATTATGACTCACGCGTCAGTGCCAAAAGAGGTTAGAGATGAAATTGGAATAGTGGATGGTTTAGTAAGGTTTTCTGTAGGCATCGAAACTTATGAAGATTTGCAGCTAGATTTGAAACAAGCTTTAAACTGCATTAGTCAAAAATAGAGGATTTTAGGTTAACTTCACTTACTCTAATTAAGAGACTTGATGAGACTCTCTGCCTCTTCTTTTCCACCAGCGTTTATTACACTATCAAAGCCAAGTGCGTTCAGCATGTTTTTTGCTTTTCCAGATCGGTTGCCACTTCTGCAATAGACGTAGATCTTCTTATTAAAATCAGACGTTAAATCAAAAATATTTTCGGATATAACTTGCCATTCTATGTGGTATGAGCCCTCTATATGTCCATTATTCCACTCATCCAGAGTTCGGACGTCAATAATTAACGGATTATCAGATGAATTCGCAGTCATTGAAAATAAGATCCCCAAAACAATTATTAAACTGATGTTTCTCATAAATAACAACCTCTCTTGTTAAAGTGACTTAGTTTACAGAAAAAATCCAACGTTCTTTTTCTTTGTCAAAGCACCCATTCATTTTTTCTTTGATTATTTGCCCTGCGATTTTACTTTCTCTCTCTGCCATTATAGAAAATCTATCAACACCTGATTCACCATCAGTAAACGTTGGAAAATTTCTTCTTGTTCTGTGAATCCAGAATGTTTCAGACAAATTAGTATCAGGAAATAACATTTTGATTTTATCTTTTCCAAGTATAAATCCAAGGAGACCTCCCCAGGTTGCAGCGGGATTATCTGAATCCCAACCTGAGAGCGTTGCTATTTGTATTGTTCGTTTAAAATCTCCGTTGCCATAGAGTAAGCTCACTAGACTAGCAGCAAAATTGATATTGGCATCGAAAGGTTTCTTATATGTGTATCCATCATTGCTCTGGATTTGGTACCTCTTATAGATTTTATCTCTTGTCGACTCCCAATTATTTTTATCATTATTATTTTCATAATCACTTAGAACAAAGTTTAATATTTTGGCAGGCGTTGATTGATTAGGAAAAACTGCGCTTGCGGTTTTCGCAAAACTTCTTAAATTCTTACCTAAATCCTCATCAGGGTAAAGATCAATGGCCAAAGAGTGCAGAATCACATAAAAGCTAGCAATCAATGCAGCATCACCTCTGGCGGTCGTCATTATGGGAAGACTTGAAATTTCTAGGGCTACTTTTGGGTTAGCTGGAGCAAGCAAACCAAATATTTCTGTTGTCAGTTGAGCATCTATCATCGAATTATTTGGATTCAATTTAGTATCACTTGTTTTTGGAGGATAAAAACCTTTATCCATGAGAATTCTCGCAGTTTCATTCGAAACCCAAAGAAAGTTTTCTTTTACTGGTTCAGATGACGGAAATTTTCTATAAAAGGGGGCATTGTCTTCCGAATATATATGCTTGAGCCACCCATCTCGAATTTCGGTAGGTGTAAGTTTGGTTGCTTGATTTGTCGAATGGAGATGAGCATAAAGATATTCCATATCTGTATCATCATCCGCACCCCAATGATTGCCTTCTGCTACGAGGTAGAAATTAATTTCAGACGAATGTGGAACAAATTCACCCCAAAAGGCTCTTTGGTCAGCTTTCCCCCAATCATTGTCGGTATAAAATGGCATAGTTGCTTGTGTACCGATTTTATCCATTTCGGTTATCAACCCAGTCCAATTTCCAATATTTTGACCGAGCCAAAAACCATGAATACGATTTTTATAATCTTTGATCTTGATCGAAATATCACCGACTTTTGCAGAACACGCAAAATCTAGTGCAATGCATTGCTGAGATATTGAGATGATCGAAAGAAAGAGGATGAAAATCCAGTGAAAACTCTTGTAATAACCAAGTTTACGATTCAAAGATGTATGCATCTTTAAACTTCGAGTCTGGTCTCAAGTTATTCAAAGGTAGCATCACTTTGCCCTCTGAGACATGCCAATATATATGGGAATTCCTCTGTAATATAGTAACCATATACTCCATCTTTTGTCATACCATTACATTCATCTAAATCCCCTGAGTCTTCAACGAATTCGTAATCCTGACGAAATTTACCATCATAACTGCCAGATGGAGTGTCATAACCGTCTACACTTTCTCGATCTCCTGATTTTAATCGATAGCTTGTTTGAGCTTTTCTAATTACACCGTTATCGTCAAACCATGAACCAAATATTGGAAACCCGTCAGCAGCAAAGCCGACAACGGGGGAGATAACTGCTGAATCTGAGTTAAACATTGCATTGGGTGATCCGTGATAGTGATAGCTGCCATTTGGTTGAACGTGAGCGTTATGACTATCAACTCTAAACCCATTCGCAGGATGCATTGGATCAAATCGCCAAGGGTTATCCATATCGAAGCAACCTGTTCTCTCATTGCCAACACCAAAACAGGCTGCAGCTAGAAGATCAATTTTGACTCCGTTTAGCATAAGACCATTATCTGTTCCGATCCGCAAATAGGCTAACGTATTAGCAAATTCAGGGGCAGCGGTTATCTCATAGGATTGATTTTGTGCAGTTAAATCATTTGGGAAACCGGTATTACCATCATTAAAATTATGATTAGGTACTCCATTAGACTGGAGGATGCATTTATTGCCAGAACCTGAGATCACTAAATCTCCCGTGAATGCGATTGATCTAAAAACGTCCGTAACACTAGAGGAATATGTTGCAATATATTCTTGGCAATTTGCCACCCGTGAGGTAAAAATTTTATTTGTTATATCAATAGTTTCTTGTGGTTCAGATGGTTCAGTAGAATTTTCCCTCACTTCGTTCGCAAGAGATACAAGATTACCTAGAACATTGGAGTAATCACTGTTATCTATCAAATCTAAACTCTCAGATGGATCCGTTGCGAGATTAAATAGCTGTTGTCCTGAATTAGTATTGATCAGTTTGTAATTTTTATTTCGTATTGCCCATCCTTGGGTTGAGTCGCTCGAATAATCAGAATAGCTGAAAGCTCTGACAGAATTACCGCTTGATTTTAAAAGATTGGCGAAGCTGACGCTATCATCATGGACTTCGCTTACATTTCCTCCTGCGATATCAATTATTGTGGCAAAAAGATCTGTGCTGCTTATGAGATTATCGTCTCTTTCACCCATGCGATTTACGCCCGCGCCAGAAATAATCATGGGTACAGCAAGGCCTCCCTCGTAAAGGGTGCCTTTCGCTCCATTTGCATAGATTGAACGATCTCTCACACGACCGGGAGTGCCATTATCACCAATAAATATTATTGTTGTGTTTTCTAAAGTCTCTTCATCCAAATTTTCTAGCATTCTTCCGATTTCTGTATCCATAGCTTCGATTGCAGCTAAATAATAATTCCGAGGATTAGCATTTATATCTGTCTCAGAGCCTGATAAATTTTGTGAATGAAGCCCTGCTGGAGGAAGATGAAATGGCGTATGAGGCGCTGCATAAGCCAACCACAGAAACCAAGGATTATTTTGCTCATTTATCCAGTCTATCGCTATGTCAGTTACAGCAGTGGTATGGTAAGTGGTGCTCGTAGTGGTCTCACCATTTATAGTAAGCTGCCAATTTCCGTAATCTTGAATTGACCCTCTCAGGTGACCCGCATAATAATCCAGGCCCAGAGAATTTGGGTGACTCGGACTTGGCGAACCTCCTCCTAAATGCCACTTCCCTACTAGAGCAGATACATACTCGACGGTGTTATTATCTTCCTTGAGGTGTTGTTGAAGAATTTTATGGCTAGCGGATAGCTCATCACCGACGCTCGTCACACCGGTATTAACGCCATACTTACCAGTTATTATAGAGCTTCTTGTGGGAGTACATGCTGGTGTTGCCCAGACATTCTCAAAAACAAGTCCATTCTCAGCTAATCCATCAAGAAATGGAGTTGTTGGCAGTTGTGACGAGTAATTATATTGAGATGACGAATCTAAACCCATGTCATCAGCTATTATAAGGATAATGTTTGGTTGATTATTTGGTAGTGTATTTTCATTATCGACTAAAGACGTTAGATAATCGGAAATGTCTGATGCATTGGTGCGCTGAGCATTCTGTCCCAGGACACTAGAGGTAAGGGAACTGTCTGTTAATCCAAAAAGAAATCTTAAGATAAGAAGACCATCTGTGAGTGCATTGACCTCACCATCTTGATCAATATCAAGACCACTCCCCATTGCCTCAAGTTTTGATTCTATTGCATTGGCTGAGGTGACCTCAGCATTCGCTCCAAGGGCTCCGAACACAAGGCTTTCTCCGGAAAGACCGAACATAAACCTCAGAATTAATAGACCATCAGTCAAGGCGTCGTATGTATTATTTTCATCAATATCAATATCAATATCAATATTAATGTCGGTCACATAATTAATCTTTCTTTTGTCAGAGAGACTTATAGAGGGGATTAAGATTGTGAGAAAAAAAACTAGCGCAAATCTCTTTATATGATTATTGAGTGATTTTTCCATTGTTCTACGATTATTTTAACGGTCTTTCCGCTTATGCTACCATGAATTTATAATTTTATTTCCTGATCCATGCTGTCGATCATAGAGGGGTAATAATATGTCCTATATGCACTCACCTTTAAAATTTAGAAGTTTTGGACTCTATATTGTATTGTTTTTACTCCTTGGTTGCGGCGTTGAAGCTGTCAAAGAAGTAGATCTGAGCGACTCATCGGATACAGCAGATATCATATTTTTTAACGGTGAGGTTTATACGGTAGATATAAATCGATCCTGGGCGCAAGCAGTGGCGGTAAAAGGCAGCAAGATTATTTATGTGGGGAACGATTCTGATGTAATGAAATTGAAGGGAAAGGGAACTAGGTTAGTTGATTTAGAGAACAGAATGCTAATGCCAGGGTTCCAAGACTCACATGTTCATCCAATAGAAGCTGGGATGGCATATATTGGATGTAGTCTTCACAATGGAAAGTCTATCGAAGACTATATGAGGATTGTTGCAGAATGTGCCAAATTATCGGAGGGAGCAAGCTTTATTGATGGTGGTGGTTGGACCATGGATACTTTTAAAAATGGGTTGCCTGATAAAAAGATTCTTGATTCGGTAGTTCCAGATAAACCTGTGATTTTGAAGTCAGCCACAGGTCATCAGCTCTGGGTTAATTCAAAAATGCTAGAAATGGCTGAGATTAGCTCATCTACAGTCGATCCCGCTCGTGGACGGATAGACAGATATCCTGGGACAAACGAGCCTAGTGGAACCGTGCAAGAGAATAGTGCAATGAACCTCGTTTTTGATAAGAGACCTGATTATTCGAAAACTCAAATGCGAGCTGCCCTTGATTACGGACAAAAATACCTGAATCAGTTCGGAGTAACATCTGTTCAAGATGCACTTTTAAAATTAGATGGGAAAGAAGCATATGTTGGAGGACCGACATATTTAGAAGCGGATCAGTCTGGATTACTGACACTTAGAGTCATTGGTGCTTTAGTGTGGAATACTGATCTTGGCATGGAGCAGATTGAGCGAATCATCAAATCAAGAGAAAAATTCTCGTCGCCACGATTTACGGCTACCTCAGTAAAAATATGGCTCGATGGCGTTTTAGAGGTTCATACTGCAGCTCTTTTAGAACCCTATTTGGATAGAGAGGACAAATATAAAGGTGAACTACTAATCACGCCTGAACTCTTAGACGAAATCGTTTTAAAACTCGATTCCATGGGTTTCCAGTTGCACTTTCACGCTATTGGTGATGCAGCTATTCGTCAGTCACTTGACTCACTGGAGAATGCCGCAAAGAAAAATGGGGTTAGAGACAGTCGACATCATTTATCGCATATCGAACTTTTTAATCCGGACGATGTTGGGAGATTGAGAGATCTTAATGTGGTGGCAAATTTTCAGCCATATTGGGCTTGGGCTGATCAATTTATTACTGAGCTAACTATGCCAAAACTTGGGCCAGAGCGAAGCAAGTGGCTTTATCCAATTGGCAGTATTCTCAAAACTGGAGCAGTCGTTGCATTTGGGAGTGATTGGTTTGTTACCTCGGGAAATCCAATGTTGGGTATCGAAACTGCAATAACTAGGAAGGATCCTCTCACAAATCAAAGTGATGATTTTTTGATGCACGAAAGAATAAATTTAGCGGACGCAATTGCAGCCTATACCATCAATGGAGCTTATGTAAACTTTATGGAAAATGATGCAGGTTCTATTGAGGTTGATAAGTACGCAGATCTAATCGTTATAGATAGAAACCTATTTAAGATTCCCGAGACTGAAATTTCTGAGGCAAATGTGGTTTTGACTCTTTTAGATGGAAAGTTAGTGTATGGTGATTGGGATATGAAAGTACTCAAAAAGACGGCACTTTAGATTTAATATATCATGTCTGAGACACTCCCACTCTGGCTGCCCTCTGAGCAGCGTATTAACGAAAGTAATCTCAAAAAGTTTGAAGATTTAGTCTACCAAACTGAAGGTTTGTCGTTTGATTCTTATAGCGACATGCACAAATGGTCCGTGAATAAACCAGATCAGTTTTGGAAGTTGATATGGGATTTTGCGGAAGTGAGATGCTCAAAATACTTCAACCAAGTTGTTCTAAATCAAAATCAGTTTAGAAGGGCCCGGTGGTTTGAGGGATCGAGATTAAATTTTGCAGAAAATTTATTAAGAAATCGAAGCGAGAAAACAGCAATTGTCTCTATTTTAGAAAATGGTGAGCGCGTTGCTCTTTCGTATAAAGAGTTGTTTATTAAGGTTGCAAAGTGCGCGCATGGATTGAGAGCTTTAGGATTAAAAAAAGATGATAGGGTAGCCGGATTTGTAACCAATTCGGTGGAAGCCGTCATCGCAATGTTAGCAACAACTTCCATTGGTGCGATTTGGTCATCATGTTCCCCCGACTTTGGCGTAAACGGCGTTTTGGACCGTTTTGGACAAATAAAACCTAAAGTACTCTTTGCGTGTAAAGACTATTTCTATAATGGAAAACATATAGACTGTCTGCCAAGACTGAAAAAAATTCAAAATAATATTAGTTCTTTAGAAAGCACTATTATTTTTTCTCCGCTCAATACTTTAAAAGCAAATAGCTTGAATTTAGAAAAAACTACTAGCTTTGATTTAGTTTGTGAAAATAGTGAAGTATCTATCGATTTTGAGCAGTTACCATTTAATCATCCTCTTTATATTATGTATTCATCAGGAACCACGGGAGCGCCAAAATGCATTGTGCACTGTGCCGGAGGAGCACTTCTGCAGCATCTAAAGGAGCATCGATTGCATACCAACATCAAGTCCAATGATGTTGTGTTCTATTTCAGCACTTGTGGATGGATGATGTGGAACTGGTTAGTAAGTGTTTTAGCGAGTGAGGCTACGATATTACTTTATGATGGTTCCCCTTTTCATCCCAAATCCACTGCTCTATTAGATATTGCAGATCAAGAGAAGGTCAGTATTTTTGGTGTGAGTGCAAAATATATATCTGCTATTGAGAAAAGTGGATTAAAGCCAATACATAGTCACAAACTAGATAAAATACATACGATTTTATCTACAGGATCCCCTTTGACGCACGGCGGTTTCGAATACATTTATAAGTCGTTCAGTCCAGATATTCAGCTTTCATCGATCAGTGGAGGTACAGATATTCTTTCTGCTTTTGTTGCAGGGAATCCATACATGCCTGTTTGCTCTGGTGAGATTCAATGCAAGACCTTGGGAATGGATGTGCAGATTTGGAGTGATATGGGTGACTCTATAATAGAAGAAAAGGGAGAGTTAGTGTGTGTTAACCCATTTCCAAGTGCTCCAATTTATTTTTGGAATGATCCTGGAGATAAAAAGTATCACAAGGCTTATTTTGAAAAGTTTGATAATGTTTGGTGTCAGGGAGATTATGGTGAGATAACCTCTAATGAGGGAATAGTAATTTATGGTCGCTCTGATGCCACACTAAATCCTGGTGGAGTCCGAATCGGGACGGCAGAGATTTACCGACAGGTAGAAAAATTTGATCAAATTGTTGACGCTGTCTGTGTTGGGCAACTTTGGGAAGATGATACTAGAGTGATTCTTTTTGTTGTGGTGAGGGCTGGAGAATACTTGGATGATAATTTGATTGCCGAAATAAAAACACTCATTCGCTCGGAGGCGACACCGAGACATGTTCCTGCAAAAATAATTCAAGTGAAAGACATACCAAGAACAATTAGTGGAAAGGTAGTCGAAATAGCTGTCAGAAGTCTAATTCATGGAGAAGATATTAAAAACTCTGATGCGCTGGCAAATCCCGAGTCTCTTGAGTATTTTAAAGATCTAGATCAATTAAAATTTTAGATAATTGAGTTTAAATTTCGCCATGCTATTATTTCGTTAAAAGAGGAGCGTGTTTATGTTGATGGCTACTAATGAAAGAGAACTGAGGGTACAGCTTGCAGCTTGCTATCGAATTTTTGATTATCTTGGATGGACTGAGCTAATCTATAATCATATTACTGTTAAGTTACCCGGTGATGATGAGCATTTCCTGATCAATCCCTATGGACTTCATTACAGTGAGATTACTGCCTCTAATCTAGTGAAAATGGATATTGATGGAAATATAGTTGAGGAGTCTGAGTACACCGTTAATCCAGCGGGAATTATTATTCATACTGCCATACACTCAGCGAGACATGATGCTATATGCATTGCTCATACCCATACAAATACAGGTATGGCTGTGGCATGCCGACAAGAGGGGTTAAGGCATGACAATTTTTATTCTGCCTTACAGCAAGGAAGGATTGCCTATCATGATTTTGAAGGTATCACCGTTATGGATGATGAAAAGCCACGACTTATCAATAACTTAGGTAGCAAGAACTTAATGATCTTACGTAATCACGGACTATTAACAATCGGGCGATCAATACCTGAGGCTTTCTTTAATATGTGGGGTCTTCAGCGGTCATGTGATATTCAAGTGGTTACTGATAGTTGTGGAGGTAAGATAAATCCTGTTGTGGATTCAGTTTTGCAAAAAACTGAAAAGCTTTTGCAATTGCAGCATGGAGGAGCGCCATCTGGTCAACTTGAATTTGATGCGATGGTAAGAATGATTGATAAAAAAGATTGTAGCTATAAAAATTAGGTAGATTCATATGAAAGAACAAGCAAGTTTTACTGCGATGGAACATGGAACCGCGAAGGATTACTCGATAATTGGTAGACATCATAAAGAGTTCTCGTCAAATCTTTATAAAAGGGTTTTAGACCACTTAGAATTGTTAAAAGGAGACACAGGCGGTTTTGCGGTGGATCGTTACACCCATAGCCTGCAATCTGCGACCCGGGCATACCGAGATGGGCGAGACGAAGAATATATTGTCTGTGCATTGTTACACGATATTGGCGACACAATTGGTTCGGCCAATCATGCCGATGTGGCGGCTTCTGTCTTAGAACCTTTTATATCGGAAGAAAATCACTGGATCATTAAGCATCATGGGATATTTCAAGGATATTATTTTTTTGAGCATTTAGGTTTGGATAAGAATCTACGTGATAAGTACAGCGACTGTCCCTATTTCGATGCATGTGCAGAGTTTTGTGCGAAATATGATCAAAACTCCTTCGATCCCGAATATGAGTGCATGGATTTAGAAAGTTTTATTCCGATGGTTAAACGTTTATTCGCAAGACCAAAAAGGTCTATCTACAATCGAGATTAGCAGACTCTAACAGAAATAAAGCTACCAATTCATGAAAACCATGGATGAACTCCATATTGATTAGCATTTACTTTAGTATTAGTGATCAAAAAATCATTTAATCCAGTTAGCACATGATCCAAGTAGTTGCGAAGACGATGTTTAATGAGTAAGTTGAAAGCAAACCACTGTGCAATTGGGTTGTTAGGCAAGAAGTTAGGTCTGATAGATATTGTTATTGATGATTTTTTCGTATTCCCAGTAATTGACCAATCTACATCAGCAGAAAATCGGGTGTTACTGATTGTAAGAGTATAGCCATTGCTTTCTTCCCAAGAGTTCCATTTCCTGATAAACGTTCTATTATTAAGATAAGTCAGTTTGTCCTCAGATGTTCTACCTGACCATGAAATAACTTCATTTTTTTTGCAAAAAGGATGAAATTTTTCAAGGTTACCCTCGCTCGAAATTAATTGCCAAAGAGCATATTTTGAGGTGTTTATTTCCCGACTTACTGACACAACTGACATAGAACATACCATTATTTAAAAATATTGAATCCTACTGTGAGAATAATACTGATTAAAATACAAGTAACAATAGGGAAGAAGAATGACGTATTGCCAGATTGAATAAATATATCGCCTGGTAACCTGCCAAAAGGAATTTTTTTTATAATAGGAAATAATATCCCCAATAAAAGAATACAAATGCCAAGGATGATTAAAAGTTTTTGCATTGTCTCTTGTTTTCGTTATCGAGGAAAAGTACTGCTGCGAGTATGAAGCATCAAGATTCTTTGCTTTTCAGATTTCACTAACGCATTACTCCGGTGTCCCCACATTTTTTTCCTCGCATTAGCGGCTTGTAATTTATGATCAATAATGGGATTGATATAAGTTGCGTTATTGGGATTCTCATTGAACATATCATTTGTTGAGTAATAGTTCCAAGGTTCGTGTATTGAACTCGTTGGGCATGAAGCGAGTTCAGGAATCCATTTCTTTATAAAAACGCCTTCTTTATCATGATCTTCTGATTGTTTTACCGGGTTGTAAATACGAATAGTATTTATTCCAGTTGTACCTGCTTGCATTTGAAATTGAGGGAAATGGATTCCAGGTTCGTAATCTAAAAATTGTCGAGCCAAGAAATTGGCACCTTCTCTCCAATCCTGATCCAAATGATGACAGAAAAATGACACTAACATTGCTCTCATTCTAAAGTTGAGCCACCCTGTTTCTTTAACACTCCTTATGCTCGCATCCACCATTGGGAAACCAGTTTTTCCATCCATCCAGTGCGAAATAAATTCTTTGTTTTTAGGTTTCTCTAAAAGCTCATATCCTTTATTTATGCATCGCGTTTCGTACTCGTTTTCAACTTCAAACTTCTGCATAAAATGACAACGCCATTTTAAACGAGTTAAAAAAGCTCTGAAATTTCTTTTGTTTTTGTCAAAGTGCACATGATTTAAAATGAATTGATAACACTGTTTAGATGAAATATTTCCCCAAGCCAAGTGCGCGGACATTCGGCTGCATGAATGCCGACTTTTTGATGGGTTGGATATATTAAACAAATATTCAGAGCTACGATTACAAGCAAACGAATTTAATTGTTCCCACGCTTTATTCTCGCCAGGTTCCTGAAATTCACTGGGATAGTTCGATATTCGATATTTTAATTCTTTCGGCACAGGCCTGGGATTCTGGTACCGAATAATGCGTTTATTTGAAAATTTATTTATAATCAAGGACCGTTTAATGTTTTTATACCAGTTTTTGTCCCATCCATCTCGTGAGTTGATCCCCCTTAACACGCCATTGGTCTGACTTTCTTTCCAGTAGATATTTTTAGATTTAAAGAATTTTCTAACAGAGTTATCGCGATCCCATGTTTCTTTGACTCCAGTTTCTGCATGACTGAAGACATTTATGATATTAAATTGCCTATCTATTTCTTTGAAAACTTTTAACGCTTCATCATAAAAAATATCAACAGATCTTGAATATTTTTTTAAATGTTTGTTCATGTTTTCGATGGATGAAAAAACGAACTGCGAATGGCGAAGGGACCAATCAGCTCTTTTTATCATCGAGGGCTCTAAAATATAGATGATGATAAAAGGGATATTGGCATCATCTGCAAATTGCAAAGGCTCATGATCCTGAGTTCTTAGATCTCTTTTCAACCAAACTATATTTATTTTTTCTTTCATAAAATGCTTTAGGGTTTCTAACTAAATTTACTGAATATTTCGAAAAGTGCAAAGTGGTGTACGAACTACTTACAGGTGTGGCTCACGAAATCCAACAGAGCTTAATTTGCTTGATTATTTTTTCTGTCTTTAAAATATAAGGGCGCATACGTTAGTAACATAAATGCAAATGCTAGAGGGATCAATGGAATCATGTGATAGGGAGCATCAGGTAAAAGTAGCACTATAATGTTATTACCTATGGGTTTCTCGAATGTGTACCAATAATTCCCAAGTGGATGAAGAATATGATTGACAAGATAAATCGGTATCAACAGTAAAAGTGTGAACCCAAAAATAATCAATATGTCCCTGCTATGAGGACGCTCGCCAAATAATGTTAGTCCAATTGATACGCCCAATATAATTAAAGTATGCCCATATTGATTTGCTAAATAGTCCACAGACGGGAACGCATAGATAACGTCGGGAGTTATTAACGCCATACCGGCGCCAGCGATTCCCCAGAAGTAGGCAAAATTGAAGAAAAATCTTTTTCCAGTTAAAAAATAGATAACAACTGATAACGCTGAAAAATCACACATGTGAATCGGAAGTGCATTTTGCCAGGGTTCTTGAAAAAGAACTGTTGTTTTATAGAACTCAAAAATTTGAAATGTAAAAATTAAGACAATTAAAGTTAACTTGAGTTTTCCAATTACAGAATTTTTCGCACCGACAAATATTTGTGGCACGTAAATTATTATGAATAAGCATACAAATAGACAAACAAAATGTATCAACGACAGTATTTCAAAAGGCGTGCTCGCAGACAAATCAGCATAACTCCTTAAAAAAATTTAAACACCTTTCTTTCATCTGATTGTTAATCTGTAATTATTGATTAAACACGCAGTAATCTCCTTAAAAACCATTTTCTTGAAGTTCCTGATAAAGTGCCTCACGCCTTAATTCAATAAATTTTCTAATAGAAATGTCTTTGGAGTCACAGATAGTTCCATCACTATCAATAGAATCCTTATTATATATAAATCCACACCCATCAGGTGAGGCTGCATCTGTATTGGCAATGGCATTTTCGATTAATGAGTTTCTATATTCGAGGGTGTTTCCGATGATGCTCCAGTTGAGATGATTATCCAATATTGATTTTATCTCTTGATAAAGAAGATCCTTGTTATTTTGTTCTGAAAATACAATATCCCATAGTATTGGATTTACATTGCCAAGTTCTCTTTGAGCCCAGTTAACTTTGCCAGAGGATGGAAATGCATAAGTATTTGTAATATCTCTGAAAGCTGAAAACCAAGCCGGAGTGCCATTCGATAATTCATGACTATCTCTGAACACAAAATCAAAATCATTAACCATATAGATCCACTTATTTTTTATTGGGTTAAAATATAAGTAATAATTATTCGCTACTCGAACGTAATGATCTACAGCGCCCATGGTAATTTCAGCGGCCTGGGCTTTGATAAAACCTGCCACATCAAATTGTTCCTCAAGCATGCCAGCACTCGGGATCGCTTGTAAAAATGTCATGAATTCTTGGAGATTGTCTCTTGCCTCAGAGACTTGATTCTTCTTTGTTTTAAGATCATAAAGTGGTCTGTAAGGTCTAAATTGCGACTCTTCACCACCATCGTTAATATCAGAGTTTACAAAACTGGGATTCATATAGTTTTCTGTGCCAAGCCATTCTTCTCGTGAATCTGGATCAGATTTTTCAACGCCCACGTGGCAGAAGTTAGGATCAATAAAGTACGTGGCTGTCTCGTAAGCCGTGCATGTTGGATTGGCATCTCTTGAGTCAGCAAGATCTGCATTTCCGCCTATTTTAAATAAATAGCCATTTCGGCCAAAGAATCTTTCAACAAAAGGCTCATCGATTTGCTCCACCATTTGAAATACGCCCATATTGAACTCTCTTGGCAAACTTTGACCATAAAAGGTCCCATTTCCGGTAATACGAAATATTACATTAGCGTGGGAGACTCTTGAGGTAGGTACGCCGATTGAATTGAGTATCTCATGAGCAAGAAGTTCTCTTTGATAAGACGGATCATCACGATTGAATCTGAAAAAGACTTTATCAAGTCCCATAAATTCTCTACCGTCATTTTCAACTATTTCTTCTAAATTTTTTCCTATTCTTCTGTTGCAAGGATGACCATCTATAGCTGCAGGTTGACCAGATGCATTAATACATGAGTACACGCTTTCATCTTCATCGAACTCTTCATCAAATTTTATGCCAAAACTAAATCGTCTTGGTTTGACTGTCCAATCACCATTTTGTTGCTCATACCAGTACTCAGGCCACTGCCGACTTGTATTTCCTCTCATTTTGAATCCAACTTTGCTCAACTTTTCCAGGACATCACCTTCTTGATTCAAGTACTCAAAGTCTGCTTGTCGATATACTTCGCTATGAGTCCACGTATTCCACTCCGAGACAGAACCGTTTGCATCCCCGTTTGTATATCTCGCTCTCTCCGTATCTAAAACAAATCTTTGCCATTCATCTGCATCAATGGTGAGTCTGATTTTATGTAATTTATTAAGTTCAAAAACTAATGCAGATATATCGTCGATACAATTAATTAGTAGATTTTCATTTGAATTTTGTATCACTCCTGATTCTTGCTCAACCTCACACTGTTGTCTGCCCGGATGTCTCTCGATTTGAATTTGATAAGTTGCGCCCGTCTCTATACCGCTAGAAAAAGAGTGCACCATTTCACCATTAGTACTTATGGTTATTATTTCAGTTTTCTCAGAGCAGTCGTCTGAGTTCTCAGATACTAGGCAACCACTCAAGCTGATGTCTATCTCCCGAAAATTATCCATATTTGCAACTGAGACTGTCACATAGAATAGTTGGCTGATTACTGTGAGTGTAAATGAAATCGAGTCTGAGGATTGCCCATCAGAGACTGTAATTGTTATAGACGACGACGAATCTAAGTCTTCTATTGATGGGGTTCCGGATAGCCTCCCTGATGCTGAATCAAATGACGCCCATTCTGGTTTTCCTTGAATACTGAATGTTAGAGTATCATCGTTGGCATCGCTATATGACGGATAAAAATTTAATTCATTACCAACTCTTATTTTAGAGACACTACCTGAGATATTAGGTGGAGAGTTCTGATTACCAGAGTTATTGCCAGGCGGTTCACTGTTATTTCCACCACCACCGCCACATGATGTGAG
Organism: uncultured SAR92 cluster bacterium; assembly: GCA_902515855.1. Taxonomy (GTDB): domain Bacteria; phylum Pseudomonadota; class Gammaproteobacteria; order Pseudomonadales; family Porticoccaceae; genus AAA300-D14. Next base: position 13,102 of record CABXWC010000012.1, on the reverse strand, counting down.
CAAAAAGCAGAGCGTGACTAATAGGTATTTAGAGTAAAGATTAAGCATACAGATACTAATATATTTCATATTATGGATAGTTTAACAAAATTAATTGAGGCTTATCACTTTAGCTCTTTTATCAATATTTTATCTATAATAGAGAGATATAGATTGATTCTCTTCTCAAAAAGGTTTCTTTGTTCACGAGTTAAACTTTTAAAAATCTGTTCGATTGTATTGATCGTTACCTTCTTATTTTTGTCTAATTTATTTCTATAATTCTCGGAGCCCATTTGAAGTTGTGAGTAGAAATGATTTCTTAGATATTCGTCGAATTTAGGTTGATTTCGCTTTTTTAGGATATCGATGAGCGTGTAAGTCCAATTCTTCCTTTGCAGACGCCATTCTTCCAAAATATCGATAGTTTTATTAGCACCAGATTTAATAATTTCTATCTGCGTATCATTAAGCCTTATATTGAGTCTTTTAAAACCTTTTTTATATCGTTCAAGAATCTGATTCTGAAACTCGACCTGTGATCTTTTTTTATTCAAGTTCTCTTTGGTTTCTAAAGATTTAAAATAATCCTCGATTTCGATAACCTGACTTGAATTTAGTGTTTTCGAGAATTCAGTAAATGAAGGAATGAAGTATTTTCCAGTTTCCGACCATAAATTGCTTAATTCAGTGTTGATTTCACTTATAAGATTATTATCTCTTTCTAGGTCTAATTCTTTTAATCTAGACATTAATCCTCGAATAGCAGAAAAGCGGTTTGTAACAAGCCAATGTTGATATTCCCTCGAAAATCTGTCGATCTCTATTTTTTGCTCATCTGAAAATTCAGCAAAATTTTTAAAATAGTCTGCTATGTATCTATCAAATCTTTCGAAAACATAGGCCCCTGTAAGAGCGCATGAAGTTAAAAAGACGGATAGAAAAATTGAAAATAGAATCGTGCTGTGTTTTTTTTTATTCATTAGTTTTGCGGTCAGAAGACTGAAAAATCACCTAGTTTGACTTGATAATACCTAGATTGTCCTCAAAACCAAAGGCACTGTTCAAATTTTGTATCGCTTGCGTTGCCGCTCCCTTGAGCAGGTTATCGATTACACAGCAAAATGAAAGCCTATTGAGTTTTGTGTCAAACTCGAATCCTCCGATGATAACCTTCGATGTATCTCTTACTTGTTGTAAGTTGGGCGCACTAGTTTGTATTTGTATTAATTTATGGTTAACGTAAAAAGCTTCGAATAGCTGCATGATTTTTGAAATAGATGTTGATTCAGTCAAGAAGAAATTACCTGTCATTAATATGCCCCTAAAAAATTCTGCGACATGAGGCGTGAATAGGATTTTTTTATAACAGTGTTTTTTTACTTCTCTTTCGTGCAAATGACCCACCAAAGAATAAGCAATGACATTATCACTCAAAAGCTGTTTATCATTCCTAGAGTTGGGTGTGGCGCCAGCTCCACTATGACCAGAGATACCAAAAAAATTCACATAATCAATAATAATGTCTTTTAATGGTGTGACCATAAATTGCATGGCTGTTGCGTAACACCCGGGATTACTTATTTTTGTCCCTGATATTGGATTGTGAAGTTCTGGTATTCTGTAGCTCCAAGTGTCATCAAATCTATAATCTGAACTTAAGTCTAATATTATCGCCTCAGGATTATGTTTGTGAATAGCATTTACATATTTGGAAGCCTCTCCATTGGGAAGCGCCAAAATGAATGCATCTTCGGATTCCAGTTCCAAATTTTCAATTGAAAGATCTTTATAAATTAAAGAGCTAGTGGGATTAATTTCGATTTTCTGTCCAAATTTCGAACGAGAAAAAATAGAGTGAATTTGAACTTTGGGATGCTGAGATAGGAGATTTAATGCCTCATTTCCAACATAACCTCTTGCACCTAGAATACCTATTTTTTTGAGTTTCATTAGATAACACTTCTTGGTTTTGTTACCGCAAACTCGATACAGTCCTGCAAGACACTATAATCTGAGATACCAATCCAATAAATATGCCAATCTGCCCGTTTTTGGCATCCCTCGCAAATTGACATGTAAAAATTATTAATCGGATTATTTGCTCTTGAACGCCAAAATAGTTGAGGATAAGTTTTTCTCATTTCATGCCAAAGACCAGCTCCTAAGCCTTCACCCTTTGCCTCGGGTAAGACTCCAAACTTATCCATGTATGGAATATGATGATCCCCAGATATTGCAATGGTTGCGCGATCGCAAGAGGACATAAAAACATTTAACTTGTTAGTTTCTGCGAAAAAGTTTGGAACTAATTTTTTGTTAAATGACGCCTCAATTATTTTTTTGAACTTATTTTCAACTCTATTATTGGGCAGAACATAATGCTTTATCCGGAATCCGTGCTTTACCATAGTGCCGGAACCTGAATCAGTAAAAAGCTCTTTTGGCAGGTTAATAGGCTGTGTTATCGACACGGAGGACGATTTTGGAAGGTGATCGAGAAGAGTTTTAATTTGTTCAAGTTTAAGTTTCATCCCAGAGTGAAGCCAGCTTTTCTCCATCAGTTCTTGATACTCTAATGCGATATTTATTGTTTCGATAAGCTTATTTTCTCCATTGAATATCCCACCTGTTTCGGAGAGAAATATAACTTTATATGGCTTGATCGCTTTTACAAGCTCGATAGTCGCCAAATCTGCATTTATGTTCAATACTTCATTGGGATCTTGTCCAAGAGGAGATATTACAGGAATCATATCGTTTTCAAGTGCATCATTGATTGTGCTCACATCAACGCTCTGGATGTTTCCAACAAGTCCCAATTCAGATTTTCCTTTGGCGCAATTGAATACATCCTTATAAATACAAACGGCCTTGGCATTTTGCTTTTTGAGGTTATCTACAATAAGTTTATTTGTTTCGATAAAAACTTTTTGCGCTACATCTCTAACTTTTTCAGATGTAACCCTCTGTCCATCGATAAACGAAAATTCAATATTATCTTTTTCAAGCTGATCTGAAAGCATAGGCCCCGCACCGTGCAAAATTACAGGTTTGAGTCCCACTTGGTTTAAAAAAACAAGAGATGTGATCAAATTATCAAGATCATCTCTTATTACTGAGCCACCCACCTTAATAACTGCGAAGCGTTGCTCTGGAGATGAAAACTTTTGAATGTACTTTTTTATTTCCTTTTCTGAACCAATCGCACCTAAGAGTTTCAGAATTGTATTTTTTACAAAATGATTTGATGGTTGGCTCATTGGATAATCTCTTTGTAAATTTCAAGAGCAATACTTAAGTCTTTTAGCATGACGAATTCATTTGGCTGGTGAGCATTTCTAATATCGCCAGGTCCGAATACAATTGCATCATGACCCGCCTCGCTAAAAAGTGCAGCCTCAGTCCAAAAATTTACAGGTTCAGAAATCTCAAGTCTCAGATTATTGGCGAGTTTTTTTAAATTTTTAGAATCTCCTCTTGCAGGAAGCGATGGAGCAATGAATCCTGAAGTAAATTTAGAATCACCCTCCACAGATTTGGCATTCAACTCTGTCAAGATTTGATAAGGATCTTGACCTGGCAGAGGTCTGAAACCAAATTTAGTCTCTGCATATTCTGCAATAATATTTGGTTTTATACCTCCTAGGACTGCACCTAAATTAAATGCAAGCCCATTGAGAGACTCAAATTTATGATTTTCATACACTTTAGCGATTTCCAGAGCTTTAAAAGACCAATTTGTCTGTTTATGGATTGCACTATCATTCATTGCTCGGTTATCTGAGCTATGTCCAGATATTCCTGAAAATTCCATAGTCCCAGTCGCGATTCCTCTGTGGCATGTGACTGCTTTATTGTTTGTTGGTTCTGCGACGATGATCCCTTGATAAGCAAGATTTGATTCTATAAATCGTTTTACACAAGTGCTCTGCCCTGCTTCTTCATCTGTGGAGAAAAGGATTGCATAATTATCCAAACCCTCTTCAATGACGGATAAGATACAGGCAGCAGCGCTTTTTATATCGCATGCACCAAGCCCAATTGCCTTGGTATCTGTGATTTTTAAACTATAAGGATCTGTTTGCCAATTCTCACTTGCGGGCACTGTGTCGAGATGCACATTGAAAAGGTACTTTGGGGAGCCCTTTGACAAAGTCACATTAAAGGATCCGTTACCAAGGTCATCTATCTTTGGCTTGATAAATGCTAATGATTCTAAATAATCTAAAATTCCAGATTCTTTAGTTTTTCTTGGAGGATTGGATGTGTTGAAGCTTACAAGCAGCTCCAGATGTCTTAGGCATGAATTTAATAATGAGCTCATTTTTGCGTATGGATTGATGACCAAGTGGCAGCACTTTGGCCAATTAATTTTATGAATCCTTGAGATTCTGCTTCGGTCCATGATGCTGATTGCGCGTAAATGCCATCGTTGCTTGAGAGAATATTCTCGGACCTTACGGCTACCGCATCAACTCTACCTGGACCTAATACAACCGTCACTTCGCCCGAGACATTTTTTTGGCTATCTTTTAGGAATGCTTCTATATTCTCTCTCAGCGGCTCAAAATAGAAGCCTTTGTATACAAGATTGACCCATTCTTGACCAATCTGAGTCTTTGTCACGTTTTGGCGATCTGTTAAAACTGATTCTTCCAAAGCACGATGAGCCGCCATTAGTATTGATATTCCTGGAGCCTCGAAAACAAATCGTCCTTTAAGACCGATTATCGTATCGCCAGTAAATACTGTTCTTCCAATACCATAGGAGCCTCCTAAAGCATTCAGATCTCTCAATATTTCAGGACCAATACTTTTAGAACCTGTTATTGATGTAACTTCTCCTTTTGAAAAAGTAATATCAAGTTTTGTTATTTTGTTGGGGTAGTTCTCGGGCAGATCGCAAAGTACAAAACTTTCTTCAGATGGCTCTTCCCATTTGTCTATTTCGGAGCCTGAAACTGTTGCCCCCATTAAATTTTCATTTACGCTATATTTTTTATGGAGTGCAGAAACATAAAATCCTTTATCTTTCAGATAGTTTTCTTCGTACGTTCTGACATTTTCAGTAATATTTTGTATTTCGCGGATAGGAGTGACTATGTTGTAGTTGCCGTGAGCTCGAATAGATAGATCAAACCTCACTTGATCATTTCCCATACCAGTACAACCATGCGCAATATTTTTAGTTCCAAGTTTTTTACATAACTTTATTGATTCTTTAACTATTAAATATCTGTCAGAGCAAAGAGCGGGATATTTGTTTTGATAAAGAGCACCCGCTTGAATCAAAGGTATCAATATTTCATCCCAAAGACTATTCTCAATATTTACATTTAAGTGATTCGTAGATCCTAACTCAGCTGCTCGATCTGAAATCGCTTGTTTTTCGTTATCTGGTGTTCCTCCCGTATCAACAAAAAGTGTATGAACCTCATAATTTCTCTCGAGCAAATAAGGAATACAAAAGCTTGTATCAAGACCACCAGAAAATGCTAATACTATTTTTTCTTTCATATAATTTAGTTATAAGATTTTAGTTAATAAGGATTTTTGAACATGCTTTCTATTTGCTGCCTCTTTTATTGCTAGACAATAATCAGAATCCATCACCTCATCGGTAGCTTTTATGTTGCGACGAAGTGGGAGGCAATGACTGAAGACACCACTTTTTGTAAGGCCCATTTTGTGACTGTCTACAATAAAGTTTTTGTGCGTGTTATTACTAGCCATTTGAATTTCTGGCTGACCATAACTAGAGAGACATCCCCAACTTTTCGCATACACAATATCCTTTTCGGAATATGCTTTTTCAATATTATGAGAAATATTGAATTCACTGCCTTCTTTTTTGCAGTTATCTTCAGCTACTTGGATATATTTTTCATCGAGATAGTATTCCTTTGATGGACAAAGCATAGTCACATTCATACCGAACTTACTTGCTATCATCAAACTCGAGTTTGCTACTGCGGTATTTAGAGGTTTTGGATGGTATGTCCAAGTCAACAGATAATTTTTACCTCTCAAATCACCAAAATGTTCTTGAAGGGTGAGGATATGAGCGAGTTCTTGGCATGGATGTTCGATTGTTTCCATATTTACTACTGGTACAGATGAATATTTTGCAAAACTATTTATAACCAAATCTGTTTTATCTCTTTGCCAGTCTTTGAACAGGGGGAACGCTCTAATCGCTATACAATCACAATAGGATGCTAATACTTTGGCTACTTCTTTAACATGTTCTTCAGCAGAACCATCCATTACTATATTGTCTTCGAATTCTATTGGCCATGCGTCTTTTCCGGGTTGCAAGATAATTGCAGTTCCTGAGAGCTCATTTATACCAACTTCAAAACTAGTTCTCGTCCTTGAGGAGGGATTAAAAAATAACATCGCTATTGATTTATTTTTAAGTAAAGGCTGAAAAGGATCATTTTTGAGCGTAGTTGCAAAGTCCAGAATTTCTTGAAGTTCTGATTTTGTCCAATCACTCGTTGAAAGAAAGTGTTTCATCAAACGCTCTTAGAATGCACAATGCAGTCTCTATCATAGCTTAAAACGTTATTAAATGGTGGAAAGTGATACTTTATTTTTTAGAATTTTCATACAAGAGTGAATTGTTTTATACATAAAATTTCATTGGAGCATCAATTTGTATTCAAAGCTTGTAAAGTCAATTTTCATCATTAGTTGCGGACTATCACTTTATTCTCATTCGGTCGATATCACCTTTGGTTCAATTGAGGTGATTGAATTTAATTCTGACGTTATCGGCGCTCGTGAAATTTCACTTTATCAGCCATATTCTATAGAGATTAATTCGCAGACTCGCTTCATTATTTTCCAAGATGGTCAAATGCTTTTTGATGCCTCTAGATCATGGAATGAGCAGGAGTGGGGATTAGATGAAACCTTTTTAGAGCTCAATAATGAAAATATTCAACCAAATATGGTAATTATTGGTGTAAACAGTGCGAACAAATCAGGAAAGGGATTCTTTGACAACACAAATAGGTACTTGGAGTACTTTCCCAAGCAAGCAGTTGAGTACATGGATGCAGGATTTGTTAGATTTGGATATAACAGAATGGCAAACAAACCTCGATATCAATACCTAGATTTTGTTGTTAAAGAATTGATCCCATTTTTAGAAATTCGATATGACACAACGCTCAACAGGCAAAATCTTGGAATTATGGGTGCAAGTATGGGAGCCCTTGCAGCATTGAATGCCATTCTTGAGTATCCCGATTTATTTGGTTTTGCAGGCTGTTTTTCTGCTCATTGGGTAGGAATCAAGCCATTAGAGTACCTGACTTTAATGTTTAGAAAAAATATTAAAGGTGATCAAAAAACCATTGATGCACTTGTTGAATATGTTCAAGATATGATTCCGAATTTAGATTCTCATCAGCTGTATTTTGATCGTGGAACAGCAGGTCTGGACAAATCTTATAGGGATCCCCAGATTAGAATTGATTCAATTTTGGAGAAGTCATCAATAGACTTTGAAAGTCTTGTCTTTGAAGGCGAAGATCATCAAGAGAAATTTTGGGCAAAACGATTCAAAGCATGGCTGGTCAAGATGCAGGAAAGGATGTGAAGAATACAAGATTACTATTCCTTGATGATCGAAATGTATCCAGATCAGATAACGCGGTAATTAAACTTGGAGATATCAAGAAACATTCCTCGAATCCATTGATGAGGGAAGATAAAGCATGGGAAAAAAGGTTTGATAATTTTTATGGAAATATAATATTTGATAAGCAGAACGATATATATAAATGTTGGTATAGCCCTTTTATCGTTGCAAACTCATCGGCAAAAATGTCTTTTGAGGACATGAAAAACATACAATATGAGGGCCATGAATTTCAGGAGATGGCGATTTGTTATGCAACATCAGCGGATGGACTGGTTTGGGATAAACCTGAATTAAACCTGGTCAATTTTGATGGAAGTAAATCAAATAATATTGTGTTCAGAGGTCCTCATGGAGGGGGTATTTTTTGTGACAAAGAGGATGCCGATAATACTGCGAGATATAAATTAGTATTTCAAGGTCTGAAAACAAGCTTCTCAAGAGATGGTTTAATCTGGTCACAGCATAAATATTTAGCATCAGTTAAGGCCTCTGGGAATGAAAAGATAACTGGAGATACTCACAATAATGCTTTGTGGGCACCTACACTTTCTAAATATGTTGTGTTTACAAGAACTTGGGCAGAAACAGATCGAGAAGTTGTAGGAAAGCAGACATTCCTTAACCATAAATGGACGAGGCAAGTTTCAAGAATTGAGAGTAATGATTTTCTGTCTTGGTCTAATTCAGAGGTTTGTATCACTTGCACAAAATGGGAGCATCAACCTTATGCAATGCCAGTTTTCTATCATGCGGGTGTCTACTTTGGACTTCTAGCAATACATGATCAAGTTTCAGACCGAGTTTGGACTGAGCTTGCGTGGAGTAAAGATACAGTTAACTGGGAAAGAGTAGAGGAGGGTACACCATTTATTGAGTGCTCAGATAATGAGCTAGATTATGATTATGGTTGCGTATATGCATGCGCTACGCCAGTGTTTTTGGATGATGAAGTACGAATCTTTTACGGTGCTAGCGATTGGCTTCATACAAGTTGGCGAAATGGATATCTTGCACTAGCAACACTTAGACCAGATGGATTTGCTGGTTATGAGCAGATTGATAAAAGTTTACCCGCGACAATCATTTCATCTATCTTGAGCTTTAAGGATTGTTTAATCAAAGTGACCATTGATATGGAATCTGATGGATGGGTTATAGCGAAGTTATTTAATGGTTCCAAAGAGCAAATTTCTGCTTCTCATTTAACTAATAGTTGCTCGGATGAGGTCTTATTTGATTCAAGATTATCGGATCTGGAGACGGGTTATCTAGAGTTTGAGTTCAAAAACGCCAGACTTTATTCTTTTTGTTTAGATTATTTTGGTGATGGATAAACAAGTTGTATTCCTAGCTCATTCATTTAAAGTCCAAAAATTACTTTACGTAGATTTTAATCCTTAACGAAGGGGTAATGAGAGCATTGTTGTTTTACGATTTCCAGTACCTCTTCTATTTGGGTCATTAAAAGAATGCAGAACTTCGAATCCAGATTTTTTCATCATAATTGCGGATGCAAGGTTTTCATCATGTCGATCAGCGACTATGAAGTGCACACCTTCGTCAACTGCATTGCGCGCTATTTTTTTAATGAGATTAGTGCCGATGCCCCGGCCGTTAAAGTCTTTATGAACGACAATCTCGGCTATATAAATGCAATGACTTTGCTCAATATGATTGCGAAAAATAGTTGGTAAATCTCCAGGCTGACGATAAATGGCAATGCCAAGGATCTTCTTATCCCCAACTGCAACCAAGCAAATATCGGTTTTTGCAATAACGCGTTGAATTTGAAGTTCAATGGCTTCTAAGGGCAGATAGTTTAATGGATTTACACCATGATGAAGGAAAAAGCCTTCCAGCTGCTCGATTTCCTTTGACCGTGCCTGATTTATATGTATATTCAATATTTGTTTGTCTCTTTATAAAATTTAAGAAGATATTCTCATCTGAAAAATATCAGTTTAGAGGAGATTCAATAAATAAAAATGCATTACTGGATCGACATTCTAAAAAGATAAAGCCTCATCAATCTGTATTATAATGTTTTCACACCGATCATGAACCTGACGATAGTCGTAGGGTACAGATAAAAAATAATCTTTAGGTCAAAAATTTAAGGCTGGCTCAAGTATAAGGATATAGATTTCGTGTCAAAACTAATAAAAAAATGCCACAATGTCGAAGACTTTAGAAATTTAGCTAGAAAGCGACTCCCAGGGCCGATCTTTCATTATATAGATGGTGCAGCTGAAGATGAAGTCACTTACCGTCGCAATACAGAGGCATTCAATGATTATGATTTGGTGCCCAATGTACTCGCCGGAGTTGACGATATTGATATGTCTGTAGAGGTAATGGGGTTTAAGTTGGATTTGCCCATCTTTTGTTCGCCGACCGCATTGCAGCGACTTTTTCATCATGAAGGTGAAAGGGCAGTTGCCTTGGCCGCCAACAAATACAACACATTATTTGGTATCTCATCTTTAACAACGACTAGTCTAAAGGAAATTGACGAGATCGTTGACTCTCCAAAGATGTTCCAGTTTTATTTTCATAAAGATCGAGGCCTAAATGCGTCGATGTTACAGACAGCTAAGGACGCAAATTTTGATATATTAACTCTGACCGTAGATACCATTACTGGGGGAAATCGTGAGAGAGATTTAAGAACGGGTTTCACTAGCCCTCCAAGACTAACTTTGCAAAGTTTTTCACAGTTTATGTTTAAACCATTGTGGGGATTGAATTACCTTTTTCGCAAAAAATTCGAGCTTGCAGAGCTTAATGAACATATAAGAGAAGGATCCAGTATTGCCATTTCAGTGGGTGATTATTTCTCGTCGATGTTGGATCAGAGCATGAATTGGGAGGATGTGGCAGATTTGCGGGATTCATGGGAAAGTAAGTTTTGCTTAAAAGGTATTATGAGTGCCAAAGATGCGCGGCTCGCGGTGGAAATAGGTGCGGATGCAATCATGGTTTCTAATCATGGTGGACGTCAGCTTGACGGTAGCAGAAGTCCTTTCGATCAGTTAGATGAAATAGTGCAAGCCGTAGGTGGAGAAATAGAAATTATCTTAGATGGAGGTATCCGAAGAGCAACCCACATTTTAAAGGCACTTTCACTGGGTGCTACCGCTTGCTCTGGCGGACGCATGTATCTCTATGCCCTAGCGGCGGCAGGCCGAATCGGGGTAGATCGGGCATTGGAAAACTTAAAGACAGAAGTGGCGCGTGATATGAAATTGATGGGGATTCAAAATCTGAAAGAACTGACTCCAGAGATGATAAGACGTCGTTAGTTCATTAGGATTACCGAATGGGGCTAAGATCAGCACTACAGGATATCAACCTCGATTATATTTTTGATCCTACTGATACAATAAAAGTGGAATATTCTCTCCACATATATCAGATATTTATTGATGAAGAGTACTTCTATTTGTTGAAGAAATACTGGTTATTTGACTAACTATGACTGCTTTTATTGCGTGTATCAGTTTGGTGCATGATACTTTTAATACTACCTATGGTTTGCAATAAAAATAAATAAATAAACCGAGTATGAGGGGGTCTTTAAAATGGAAGAAAAAAATCGTCCTTTACCCACAAACTTCTTCGAAGATTGGAAAGATAGAGAGGCTCTTGCTGAGAGCATGATTCCAATAATTGGAAAATTGTATCGAAAAAAAAACATATCTACTTACATGTACGGTAGTAGTATGGTTAATAAATCAGTAACTGATTTGATGCAAGCTCATCGTTTTATAAGACAAGTCGAAAGCAACGAAATTTCTGAGTTTGATACGTTTCCAATGCTGGAGGCAATTTCAAAACTTCAACTTGGTCCAGCCCATATTGACGTAGGCAAGTTGGTTGTCAAGTTTCAAAAAACTGATGGAATCTGTTCTCTCGAAAGTTTTATCGAATCGGAATTACATGAAATCATTGGATCTTATAGTAAACCCATACCCCAACCACAAGACCTTGTTTTATACGGCTTTGGCAGAATTGGAAGACTAATTGCGAGACTGCTCGTTGATAAAGCGGGTGGTGGAGATGTTTTACGCTTGCGTGCGATCGTCATTCGGAAGGGGAAAGACGATGAAGATCTTGAGAAAAGAGCCGCATTACTTAGAACGGATTCTGTGCATGGACCCTTTAAGGGAACGATTCGGATTTTACGGGATAAAAATATTTTGGTTGTTAATGGTAATCCCATAAAAATAATTTATGCAAATTCTCCTTCGGAGATTGATTACACAGAATTTGATATCAAAAATGCAATTATTGTTGACAATACAGGTGTATGGAGAGATACCAAAGGGTTAAGTGGTCACTTGAGGCCAGGAGCGAGTAAAGTTGTGTTAACAGCGCCTGCCGAGGATGATATACCGAACATAGTCTTCGGTATAAATGACCAAGATATAAACTCTAGTTGTCAAATAATATCAGCTGCGTCTTGCACCACAAACGCGATTGTCCCTGTGCTGAAGTGTGTGCTAGATAAATTTGGGATTAAAAATGGACACGTTGAAACTGTTCACGCATACACTAATGATCAGAACCTAATTGATAATTATCATAAGGGTGGTCGCAGAGGACGCAGTGCCGCATTAAACATGGTTCTAACCTCTACAGGTGCTGCAAAGGCTGTTTCTAAGGTGATTCCTGAGTTGAAAGGTAAACTGACGGGTAATGCGATTAGGGTGCCTACCCCAAATGTCTCTATGGCAATTCTTAGCTTGCAATTGGGACGAGATACTAACCGTGAGGAACTGAATGAGTTTATGCGGGAGAGGGCATTACATTCTGATTTACAACAACAGATTGGTTTTACTGCGTCAAAGGAGGCAGTGTCAACAGATTTTGTAGGTTCGAGGCAAGCTTGTGTTTTGGATGCCCATGCAACCATAGTTGAGGATAGTAGTTGCATTCTATATTGTTGGTATGACAATGAGTTTGGATACAGCTGTCAAGTAGTTCGATGCTTAGAGAAGTTGGCGGGAGTTGTCTGGCCAATGTATCCCAAAAACTCTGTTTTTAACTCATAAATTTAGAGTGTTTGACTTAATCTTTGAAGTCTGAAAATCAGTAGTCAAATAACTTTTGGGCTTAGTAAACCATCAGTATAACGCTGAGTCATTGATTCAAGACTTATAGTTTTAATTTTCGCTGCCATCCCAGCCGATCCAAAAGCTTCATATCTCTCAATAGCAATATCCTTCATGGCCATGACTGTTTCCTTCAGATATGCACGAGGATCAAAAACACTCGGATTTTTTGCTAGAAAACGACGGATTGAGCCAGTTGATGCTAATCTTAGATCTGTATCAATGTTGATTTTTCGGACTCCGTATTTAATTCCCTCGCAAATTTGGTCAACTGGTACACCATAGGTTTGAGAAATTTCACCTCCATATTCATTTATTATATTCAACCACTCTTGAGGAACAGAAGAGGAGC
>CABXWC010000011.1:0-35428 GCA_902515855.1 uncultured SAR92 cluster bacterium | reverse complement strand
TATCGCTGAAAATAAACTTGAGGTTGAGGTCTACGCGGCAGAGGGCTGGAGTAAGGGTTCTGGTGAGTTATTAATTGATGATGATGTTTATGACACAACCCATCAATCTTGGCTGATTGAGGATGATACTGGTGATCTTAGACCACCCACCAGCTGGGCGTTGTTTCAACGCTTCCAAGAAATGTTATCAGTATCGGAGGACAAAAAGTCAGGGCTCGTGTCGGTGTCCATCCAGTATTATTCTCCCACGGTGGCAAAAGATTGGCTGGACATGTATGTAGTCTCAATCAACGAGCACATGCAGTCACGCCAGGTGGCTAAGGTGTCCAATAACATAGACTATTTGGAGGCCCAAATTGATAAGACCTCCATCGCCGAGATGAGGGAGGTGTTTTATACCATCATTGAAGAGCAGACCAAGAACAAGATGGTGGCCGAGGCAAGCCCAGACTATGCCTTTGTGGCGGTGAGCCCGAGCATGGTGCCAGAGCAGAAGTCTGAACCCAATAGGGCATTAATCTGTATCTTGGGAACACTCCTTGGTGGGATGCTGTCTGTGCTTCTAGTCCTTGTGACTCACTACGCTAGAGGATCTCACAAGAACTAGAGGGTTTGGTTGCAGGCTAAACGTTTTGGCGCGCAAACTGGTTATGAGGGTTGCCGGCTAGCGAGCTGTAAACAAACGAATCCGTTAATATTTATAGGGAATGGATGATTATGCTTGAGAAGGCTTTTAAGTTTACGGGTAAGGATCTTACTAAGCTGTCGATCATGATAATCATGGCAACTCTGTTATTCGGTTTACCTGGGCTGTTGATGATGCTTTTCCTGCAGTGGATTACTTCTCAGTCCTACGCAATTGAGTCTATTGACAAGCATGGTATTAGCAAGGTTGGCGCCTCTCGACTTGGAGGGGCTGCAATCTTTGGGTCGGCATCGGGGCTATATCTCTTTGGAGTCTATTCTGGAGTTATTGAGCCCAGCCCGTTGTCAACTATATCCAGCGCTTTTTGGCTGTCGATATTCTCTTGCATGGGTATTGGTTTGATCGATGATTTGAGAAGTAACTCCTTAAGCCCAAGGATGAGATTGGTTATTATTTCCTTGATATTCGGTGTGTGCTTGGCATTGGTACCGATACTGATACCACAAAAAATTGGCATTGTGGGTCTAGACTTTCTGCTTAATAAAGCAATTATCGGATGGATAATCACGTTAGTATTTTGCGTAGGGTTTGTGAATGCCGTGAATATGGCGGATGGTGCTAATGGTTTGATTCCCGGAATTATAACAATAGCCTTTGCGGTGTTTTATATGGAAGTAGGTTCGTTTACGTATGCGATATTCATGACAACCTGTGGACTCTTCACCATTTTTAATGTCATTTCTGGTCGTCTGTTTCTTGGGGATGCGGGTGCATATGGCCTTGGCTCGATGCTCGCGTTGAATGGGCTATACTTATTCAGCGCTGGAGTATTCTCGGCAGCTTTTTTAGCGGTTCTTTTCGCCTATCCTTGTATTGAGATATTGGTCACAGTTGCGCGCCGAAAAATTGAAGGAAGATCTATTTTTTTGCCAGACAATGACCATCTACATAACCGAGTTCACTTCCATTGCCAAGGCTGGTTTAGATCGAAGACGCTGGCAAACTCCATGACTGGTGTTATTGTCGTGTCCTTCTCATCAGGCCTGGCGCTACTGGGGTATACTGAGGCGTGGTGGTCTGTTACCAGCGATCAGTGGGCCTGGGTCTTCCTAGGTCAGTGCACTATGTATCTGTTTGCTTTTGTTGTCACAGGCCTTGCCCGACCGATTAGCCAGCACGTTGCAGAGCAATAAACCCCACACGAATTGACTGATAATTTTTCGATTGAAAATGGTAGTGACACATTTGTTATAAACACTTAACTCAGACTTTAATTCTAAGTGGACTCTTGATGAATGATCGTTGATCTTTAATGGATGCCAGAGCATATCAAACCTTGCAAAACTCGAAAAAACTGGTATTGTTCACGACGTGAACACAGTCAGATATTCATGTGTTCGTATAGATATGCGGAGGGTTCGTCTTTGTTGACAAAACCCTGCGGTAGCCTGCCTGATTAGTTAAACCAAAATCTCTCGCTGATTATGATTAACCAAGAACTCGAATACCGTGCTCTCAAGATCCTTGAGCAGAAACCCGACCTGACACAGAGACAATTGTCTGAGGCGCTGGGCGTAAGCCTTGGCAAGACTAACTACCTACTAAAGTCCCTGATCGATGTGGGATGGGTCAAGCTGGATAACTTCCAAATGTCAGACAATAAGTGGGGCTATGCCTACCTTCTTACACCAATGGGAGCTGCTGAGAAGGCTGCTATTACGCTTCGATTTTTAAAGAGAAAACAACAAGAGTACAACGACCTTCAGTTAGAGATAGCCCGGTTGCAGCAAGAGGTTCAGCAGCAGCATTAAGCGTATCTTTAGAACAACTATTGAGTTTTTAGATGGCAAAATACAATATTTACGGCATTGGCGGGGCGCTTGTTGATACTGAGGTTGAGGTATCTGATAAGTTCTTAGCTCATGCAAAGATACACAAGGGTGTCATGACTCTGGTTGATGAGTCCCGACAAAGGGAGTTACTGGACGCCCTTAGTTCTGAAGATCTAACATTGCTTAAGAAGTGCGGTGGATCGGTCTGTAACTCAGTAGTTGCAGCGTCAATCCTTGGTTCGAAAGTATTCTTTAGTGGCAAAGTTGCAGATGATGCGGACGGTGAGTTGTATATCAGAGATCTTAATCAGGCTGGAGTGGACTTCCACTCAGCGGGTCAGGATCCTGGTACGACGGGTAAGTGCCTTGTCATGGTGACCGAAGATGCCGAGCGCACGATGAACACCTTTCTGGGTGCAAGTGATACTTTTTCCGCTAAAGAGATCGATTATGAAGCTTTAGAAGATTCCGAGTGGCTCTATGTAGAGGGCTACCTTGTGACGGATGAGGAAAGGACCAAAGCCACCAGGGAGGCTATTGAATTTGCCAAGGAGCAGGGAGTAAAGATCGCCATAAGCCTGTCAGACCCCTTCGTGGTTGATGTTTTTGGTGATGCGCTCCGTGAGGTTATGGGGAATGGTGTGGATCTTGTGTTTTGTAACAAGGACGAGGCCCTGGCCTTTACAGGTGCTAGTGAACTAGACTCCGCCATCGAAAAACTTAAGCTGATCACTAAAACCTTTGCCATTACCGATGGAGCTGAGGGTGCCATTACCTATGACGGTGACTCGGTATCAAGATCGGAGGGATTGTCAGCCAAGGCCATTGACACCAATGGTGCTGGGGACATGTTTGCAGGTGCCTTCTTGTACGCTATCACCTTGGGCAGGGGCTTTGACTGGGCAGCAAGGCTTGCCAATGACTGCGCCTCACGAGTTGTTGCGAAGTTCGGTCCAAGGTTGGAGTCAGAGGACTTTGATACGATAAAAGCCAAGTTTGGACTCTAGGTATTTTTAATGATTAACAAGAACGGGTCGTAAAATATGGCTGCTAAAATTAACAAGGCTGTGATTCCTGTTGCGGGTCTTGGAACAAGAATGCTCCCAGCAACCAAGGCCATACCCAAGGAATTACTGCCCGTTTATGATCGACCCATTATCGAGCATGTGGTCAAGGAGGCGATCGCGGGCGGTGTCAACGAAATTATTCTGGTGACTCGAAGCGGAAAAGAGGCGATTGAGAATCACTTTGATGCTCACTATGAGCTTGAGCATAGACTAGAGAAGAAGGGCAAGGAAACGATTCTGGGAACGGTCAAGAATATTATTCCTGAAAACGTGAGGGTCACCTCTATACGTCAGGCAGATGCCTTGGGCTTGGGACACGCCGTGCTCTGTGCAAAGTATCTCTTGATTGATGAGCCTTTTGCGGTTCTTCTGCCCGACGTCCTGGTTCTTGACAAGGAGTCACGCGATCGAAACTACAGCTTTGCTCAGCTGATTGGGGCTTGGAACAAGACTCAGGTTGGCCAGGTCATGGTAGAGCGGGTTGATTCTCACATGATTGAGAACTACGGCGTTGCTGATCTTGATGGCGCAGAGAGCAAGCCATTTGACAGCGTTGCTCTCAAGGGTTTAGTCGAGAAGCCATCCCCAAAAGAGGCACCCTCAAACCTGGCGATCTTAGGTCGCTACATTCTGCCATCAAAGGTCTTAGATCTTCTTGAAAATACGAAGGCTGGAGTGGGTGGTGAGATACAGCTCACCGATGCACTGGATGAGCTCCTGAAGACTGATGGATTAAATTCTTTTGAGACGGATGCTAGTATCCATGACTGCGGCAATAAGCAGGGGTTTTTGAGTGCTAATCTGGCGGTGGGTATGCGTGATCCAGAGACTCGAGAAGAGATTAAAAAGCTCTTTAAAAAGAGCGGTTGGTAGGGTTCGATAAAGCTAATTGACGTTCAGATGAAAATGAGAATTATTTATATATTATATCGATTTAAAAATGGCCGGTTAGGAAGGTCTTCGTGGCTTGTACATTTTTAGGAAGGAAAGCTTTGTGAACCACACGTAACGTGTTTTGAGGATATTATTTTAAATAAGTTCAATATAAAATTGAATTTATTTAAAATAATATTCTCTCAAATCTTCCGTTTATTTCTACCTTCATCTTATTTATGGATTATAAAATGAGCGAATACAACGACTATGGTTTTTTTAATGAAGGTGCAACCCACGTCCATCAGGATATGTATTCCCCATTATTGAAGCATCTTCAGGATCAAAAAAGCTACCCAATATTAGATCTAGGCTGTGGTAATGGATCTTTAGTTAGATTTTTACTAGATCAAGGATTTGACGCTTATGGTACTGATGCCTCAACAAAAGGAATAGACATTGCCCTTAAGGTCCATACTCATCGTTTTTCTTTACAAAATTTGGAAGAACAAGATTTGCCTAAGGCATTTGATTCGATTCCATTTAAATGTATTGTCTCTCTAGCTAATTTAGATATGACAACTCCTCATTTTGATACATGATATTTTTGTTCCAGTCTTCTTATTAAGAAGGTTAAATTTTTGCTCTTTGAGATATCTCGGTAATTCTAATTCTACTTTCTGGGCCTAAAAATAAAAATTGTGAGTAATACTATAGCTATTTTTTTGGACACTATATGACTGAAAATATAAATACTCTCGCTGAATGTTAAAAGAGAAGATCATATGTTGGATGTTAAAGACTTCAAGACTATTGTAGAAAATACTCCTCTGGTCTCAATTGACCTCTGTTTAGTGTGTGATGGGCAAGTATTGTTGGGCAGACGCACTAACCAGCCACTTAAGGGTGAGTGGTTTACTCCAGGCGGGCGAATCCATAAAAATGAAACCTGGCAGGATGCATTGCTAAGGATTGTTGAGGTGGAATTAGATTTAAGTGGCATCGCGATAGAGAATTTTTCTTTAATGGGTGTATGGGATCATTTTTATAACAACAGTGCCTTTTCTGAAAATACATCAACTCATTATGTGAACTTACCGCACTATGTAGAGTTTGAATCTAAACCTCAAATAATCTTAGATGATCAGCATGGTGAATTTAAGTGGTTTGATCTGGCAGTGGTGTCTAGTGGTCACAAATTCCATCCTTACATTTGCAACTATGCGAGTTGGCTATTGAATAAGATAGGAAATACAGATGATTAAAGCTGTAATTGTGGCGGGTGGCTCAGGCACACGCCTATGGCCTCTATCTCGAGCCGCACGCCCCAAGCAATTTTTAGCCCTTCATGGTAAAGAGTCTATGCTGCAGGTGACGTTAAAGCGACTTGATGGTTTAGATATCCAATCCTCGGTGACCATATGCAATGAGGAGCACCGGTTCTTTGTGGCAGAGCAGCTTCGTGAAATTGGCAAGTTGGGCCCAATTATTTTAGAGCCTGTGGGCCGTAATACTGCGCCTGCAATTGCCCTCGCGGCCCTTTCATCGCCAGAGGGTGAGGATCCTCTATTGCTAGTTCTTGCGGCTGATCATGTGATTCAAGATGAAGTGGCATTCACCAAGACGGTCATGAATGCAATTCCCTTAGCGGAAGCTGGCAAGCTCGTCACCTTCGGTATCCTTGCTCATGAACCAAATACAGGTTATGGCTACATAAAGAAGGGTCAATCTCAGGGTCGTGGTTTTGCTGTCGATGCTTTTGTCGAAAAACCCTCCATTGAAGTCGCAAAAGAGTACCTCGAATCAGGTGACTACTTATGGAACAGTGGTATGTTTCTCTTTAAGGCTAGCCGATACTTGGAGGAGCTTAAGAAACATCGTCCAGATATTTATAAGGCTTGTCAGTTATCAATGGAAGGCAGCTCACAAGATAATGATTTTTTAAGAGTTAACGAAGCAGTTTTCGCCGCGTGTCCAAGTGATTCTATTGATTATGCTGTTATGGAAAAAACTGATGATGCGGTTGTTGTTTCCATGGAGGCGGGTTGGAGTGACATAGGATCGTGGTCATCCTTGTGGGATATTAGCAAAAAAGACGATAACGGCAATACCACATATGGCGATGTCATGCTTCATGATTCAAAGGATTGCTACGTCAGGGTCGAGGGTAAATTAGTTGCTGCGGTCGGACTAGATGATTTGGTTATCATAGATACCAAAGACGCGCTTATGGTTGCGCATAAAGATTCTGCTCAGGACGCAAAAATTATTGCTCAACAGTTAAAGTCCGATAATCGCCGCGAATGGGAATTACATCACGAGGTATATCGTCCCTGGGGTAAATATGACTCGATTGATGCCGGCGATAATTATCAGGTCAAACGGTTAACTGTTAATCCAGGGTCTAAGTTAAGTGTGCAGATGCATTACTATAGATCAGAGCACTGGGTCGTAGTGGCAGGAGAGGCTAGAGTGCATTATGGTGACAAGTATCATGATCTTAGCGTTAATGAATCTACATACCATGGGAAAGAAGTCGTTCATGCTCTGGAGAATGTTGGAGGTGTCCCTCTAGAGTTGATCGAAGTACAGGTTGGAACTTACCTTGGTGAAGATGATATTGTTCGGTTCGATGATATCTATGGTCGTTCTTAGTCGTGCACGAAAAGCTATCAGCGGAGTCATGATTAAATGAATGTCAGACAGAAAATATATATTGCTGGGCATCGGGGAATGGTAGGTTCCGCCGTAATGCGAAAGCTTGAGTCGGAGGGGTACGAGAATCTAATAACAAAAACTCATACCGAGTTAGATTTAACTAATCAGGTCAGCGTTCAACAGTTCTTTGAACAGGAAAAGCCGGAGTGTGTTTATTTGTGTTCTGCGAAAGTCGGGGGCATTCATGCAAATAATACCTATCCGGCCGAATTTATTTACCAGAATCTGATGATGGAAGCGAATGTTATACATCAAGCATGGAAAGCAGGAGTTAAGCAACTTCTTTTCTTAGGCTCTAGCTGTATATATCCAAAATATGCAATTCAGCCGATGAGTGAATCATCGTTATTGAGTGGATACCTTGAGCCGACCAATGAGCCCTATGCAATTGCTAAAATTGCTGGAATTAAGCTTTGTGAGAGTTACAACCGCCAGTACGGTGTTGATTACAGAAGTGTGATGCCAACGAATCTATATGGCCCGGGAGATAATTATCATCATGAAAACAGCCATGTTATTCCTGCTTTAATTGCACGGTTTCACGAGGCAAAAGTTAGACTTTCACCGGAAGTTACGATTTGGGGCTCGGGATTAGCGATGCGAGAGTTTTTGTATGTCGACGATTTAGCTAATGCGATTATCTATGTTATGAATTTGGATAAAGAGCTTCATGTAAAAAATACCGAGATGATGTGCAGTCACTATAATGTTGGTTTTGGTCATGATATTACGATCAGGCAATTAGCCTCAGAAGTTGCTAGTGTGATTTCTTATACAGGATCTATAAAATTTGATACGAGTCGACCTGACGGAACACCACGAAAACTTATGGATAGTTCGAAAATCATGAACTTGGGTTGGCGTCCTAATGTAAGTCTTCGTCAGGGATTGGAAAAGGCTTATCATGCGTTTTTAAAAGATGAGACCACTATTTAAGTCACTCCAAATATTTAAAGATACTTGACGCATTTTTGGCGTGGTAGATATTAAAATTCTTACTCGTATTGAAGGACTTTTGCATGTCTGAAAAATTAAAAATCACAGTGGTGGGATCGGGTTACGTTGGTATGTCTCTTTCGGTGCTTTTGGCACAGCACAATGATGTGGTGGTGTTAGATATAAATGGTCCTCGAGTAAAGCTTATTAATGAAAAGCGCTCAACCATCGTAGATAATGAAATTACTGCATTTTTAACGCAAAAAAAATTATCAATACGTGCTACCTCCGATAAGGATGAGGCTTACAAATTGGCGACTTATATTTTGGTTGCCACACCCACTAACTATGACATCCGAGCTAATAAATTTGATACCAGCTCTGTTGATATGGTCGTTGAGCAAGCTTTAAATTTGAATCCTTCTGCATTGGTAGTTATTAAATCTACAATACCGGTTGGTCATGTGGCGTATCTTCAAGAAAAATTTAATACGACTCGTGTGATTTTTTCTCCTGAGTTTTTGAGGGAAGGCCAAGCCTTGCATGATAATTTATATCCGTCGAGGATAATCGTAGGCGGGAAATGCACGCTTGCGTGTGGTTTTGCCGATCTGCTCTCTCAGGGAGCTGTGAAAAAAGATATAGAGACTTTGTTTATGGAGTCAACAGAGGCTGAAGCAGTTAAGTTATTTGCAAATACCTATTTAGCGATGAGAGTTGCCTTCTTTAATGAACTGGATAGCTATGCTCTAGCTCAACGATTAGATACAAAAAGCATCATAGATGGGATGTGTTTAGATCAAAGAATCGGTAAAGGATACAACAACCCATCATTTGGATACGGTGGTTACTGCTTGCCAAAAGACACTAAGCAACTTTTAGCGAATTATAAGAATGTCCCACAAGACATGATTGGTGCTATCGTGGCCTCTAATGAGACGAGAAAGGACTTTATATCGGAACAAATTATTAAAGAAAATCCTAAAAAGGTAGGTTTTTATCGTTTAGTTATGAAATCTGGCAGTGACAACTTTAGATCATCTGCTATTCAGGGGGTCATCAATCGCGTCAAGGCAAAAGGAGTAGAAGTTGTCATATTTGAGCCGTCGTTGGATGAGAAGTATTTTTTGGAATCAAAAATTATCAAGAATCTTGATGAGTTTAAGCTTTTGTCAGACGTAATTGTAGCGAATAGAATGGTGGAGGAGCTTAGTGATGTGCACACAAAAGTATTTAGTCGAGATGTTTTCGGTGATAATTGAGTTATGAGTAGAATTTTTGTTACAGGATCCGCAGGTTTCATCGGTTTTCATTTAGTCAAGGCTTTGGTCAAGTCTGGTCACCATGTGGTCGGCGCAGATAACCTTAATGAATATTATGACGTTCAACTTAAGAATGACAGGTTAGATGATCTTCACACAACCTTTGAGGCTGATTCGTTACTTAGCCAGTATATGTTTGTAAACTTAGATATCGCTAATAGCGATGGGTTAGAACGGTTATTTGATCAAAATAAATTTGACATTGTCATTAATCTAGCTGCCCAGGCTGGGGTGAGATATTCTTTGGATAATCCAAAAGCATATATCGACGCTAACATCATTGGATTCAGTAATATACTTGAGTGCTGCCGTCATCACCAGGTCAAGCATTTGCTTTTTGCCTCTTCAAGCTCTGTATATGGTATGAATAAGAAGCAACCTTTTAGTATCTCCGATAATACTGATCATCCCATCAGCCTTTATGCTGCCACCAAGAAGTCTAATGAGTTACTAGCTCATTCCTATAGCCATCTATTTAACTTGCCTTGTACTGGCCTGAGGTTTTTTACTGTATACGGGCCATTTGGCCGTCCTGATATGGCTTATTATAAATTCACAAAAGCGATTAAGGTTGGGGATGCCATTGACGTTTATAATAATGGTGTAATGGAGAGAGACTTCACTTATATAGATGATGTTATCCAAGCTATTACCAAATTATCTGAGTGTGCGCCTATGCCGCAAGTATCATGTATTACTCAGTCTAATGCTCCTTTTAAAATATACAATATAGGCAACAACAAACCGGTAAGTCTTGCTAGATTTATAGCTTCAATAGAGGCAGCGTTGGGCATCAAGGCACGCCAGCGATTATTGCCTATGCAGCCTGGCGATGTTCCAGTCACTTTTGCTGACATTGATGAACTAACAGACAAGTTTGGTTTAAAACCTAATACTACAATTGAAAATGGCATGGCGGCTTTTGTACACTGGTATCTCGCATATATTAATGACAAAGAGATCAAGAAAAGTTAGGTTTTTAGGACTTTGTTTATATATTACCCGTTTAGACCAAGCGATCGAGCACTAAACTTAATTTGCAAGATTAAAAGAGAAGATAAGAATAGATGAAAGTTGCACTTATTACAGGGGTCACCGGCCAAGATGGTTCGTATCTGGCCGAATTTTTGCTAAGTAAAAATTATGAAGTCCATGGGATTAAACGACGATCGTCATCGTTAAATACACAACGCTTGGACCATATTTACGAAGATCCGCATGATGAGAATACCAAATTTACATTACACTATGGCGATCTGACGGATTCATCTTGTTTAGTTCGCATACTTGAAAGGGTGCAGCCGGACGAGATCTATCATCTCGCCGCACAATCTCATGTGGCCGTCAGTTTTGAATTGCCGGAATATACGGCAGATGTCGATGCTCTGGGAACTTTGCGATTACTTGAGGCTATTGTAACTCTCGGACTGCAGTCTAAAACTCGATTCTACCAAGCATCAACTTCTGAACTTTATGGGAAAGTGCAGGAAGTGCCACAGAACGAAGCTACCCCATTTTACCCTCGTTCACCATACGCAGTGGCTAAGTTATATGCATACTGGATCACCATCAATTATCGGGAGGCGTACAATATTTATGCATGTAATGGCATTTTATTTAATCATGAATCTCCACGTCGAGGTGAAACTTTTGTAACACGCAAGATTACTCGTGGACTCGCTAATATCTCCCAAGGCCTCGAGAAGTGCTTATACATGGGTAATTTGGATTCATTGCGTGATTGGGGTCATGCTAAGGACTATGTTCGTATGCAATGGATGATGTTACAGCAAGATAGTCCAGACGATTTTGTAATAGCGACAGGATTGCAGTACAGCGTCAGGCAATTTATCACTTGGGCGGCGAGTTTTCTTGGGATAACACTCAGATTCGATGGTGTTGGATTAGATGAAGTTGGAGTTGTCACTGAAGTCAATGCAGATATTTCGCCGAATGTGAATTTAGGAGATACATTGATTAAGGTTGATGAAAGATATTTCCGGGCGACCGAGGTTGACTCTTTGCTTGGAGATCCATCCAAAGCAAAAAATATTTTAGGGTGGGAGCCTGAGATTAGCGCCCTAGATATGTGTAAAGAAATGGTGTTGCATGATTTGCAAATAGCTAAAAAAACCGCTTTGTTGAAGCAAAACGGATTCGAAGCTTCGGTGAACACTTATGAATAGATATGTAGGTGCATTTTTAAGTAAGTTATAACACTTGGAGAGAAATATTTTTGTGGATTGTATTGCGTTAATTAGAGGATGGCATTGTTATGGACTGTAGTGGTAAAAAACGGATCTTAGTGACTGGTGGAGCTGGGTTCCTTGGCTCTCATTTAATCGATAGGCTATTGAACCGAGGAGACGAGGTTATATGTTTAGATAACTTATTTACGGGCTCTAAAAAAAATATCGAACATCATCTGGGATCCCCAAATTTTGAGTTTATTCGACACGATGTATGCGTTCCATTGGATGTGGAGGCTGATGAGATATATAACTTGGCTTGCCCGGCCAGCCCTGTGCACTACCAGCACGATCCTATTCAAACTTTAAAGACAAGTGTTTTGGGCGCCATAAATATGCTGGATCTGGCAACAAGGTTAAATGCTAAAATTTTTCAAGCTAGTACCAGCGAAGTATACGGCGATCCATCAGAGCACCCTCAAAAGGAGTCTTATTGGGGAAATGTTAATCCAATAGGCCCTCGGAGCTGTTATGACGAAGGAAAGAGGTGTTCAGAGACTTTATTTTTTGACTACCACAGATCTAATGGTTTGGATGTAAGAGTAGCTCGTATCTTCAACACCTATGGGCCGAGAATGCACCGAAATGATGGAAGGGTAGTAAGTAATTTTGTTGTTCAAGCGCTATTAGGTAAAGAAATTACGATCTATGGGGATGGCAGTCAAACTAGAAGTTTTTGTTTTGTGGACGATTTAATTGAAGGATTTATTCGATTTATGGATCTTTCAGTGACTCAAGGAGCAGATCGGGCGATCACCGGTCCAATTAATTTAGGAAATCCGATAGAATTCACAATGTTAGAGCTAGCTAATCTAGCAAGAAAGCTGACAAACTCGAATTCCAAAATTATTTTTCAAGAACTGCCAGTTGATGATCCAAAGCAACGAAGACCAGATATCAGCCAAGCGCAGAAAAATTTAGGAAATTGGACTCCCTCAGTGGAACTAGAGGAAGGTCTGTCAAAAACTATTCATTTTTTCAAGTCTATTCTGAACTAATAATTCAATATTCTGCTCCAAAGAGAGTTTTATATGAGTGATGTTTTTGTTTCAGCTAAGTTAAATGTTGACCTCGAGGTCGTCGCTGAGAATATGAGTTGGACGATATGGACTAGGGTTTGGAAAGGTGAAACAGGTATTTTTCAATGGGCAATAGCCCGTGTTGATGATCCTGAACTATGGGGTCCTGCATATGATTGTGAAAGTAGAGTAAGAGTTTTGTTAAATGGACGAATTGCCTTAGAAGAGAATGAATGGCGTCAAGGGGAGGACCTACCTTATGAAGGAGGCTTGGCATCGAAAATAATTTTAGATAGATGGCTTAATGGAGATAAGAATAAAATTGATGACTTTAATGGATCTTTTTCAATTATTATTATCGATGAAAAATCTCAAAAAATTCATATATGGTCAGATAGATTTGGTTTTATCCCTCTCTATTCCTATGAAAAAAGAGAGGTTCTATTCAGCTCTCATCCAGATATTTTATCCAGAGTATTGAGATGCTCTGGTATGTCATGCGAAATTGATAAAACTACTATTGCAGAGTTCTTAAGAACTGGAACAGCCACTCATCCTTATTCCTATTGGAAAGAAATCAATCAATGTGATCCAGGAACGAATTATTCTTTCACGGTTTCTTATAATAGTATTAATTGTTCAAAGCGCCAATATTGGGGGCTTCAAAATTATAAGGGGCCCTATCTGTCCGATAGGAAAGAAATCGTTTCAAAATTGACCCATGCTTTGAAGTCAGCTATTCGAAAACGAACTCTGCCTCGTTTGGGTAAAATTTCAGTTCTCTTAAGTTCAGGGGCAGACTCAAGGACAATATTATTTGGAGCATGTAATCCTGAAAAAGTTCTTTGCCATACTCTGTTTGACGAAAGAAATGAAGAATTATTGGGTAGCATCGCATTAGCAGAGCTGGCAAATGCTGAGCATAAGCACCACAAACGTGCAGTCAATTACTATTTTAATCATGCTAGTGAGGCTATCCGTATTTCTGGTGGTATGTGGTCTATCGACTCGGCTCATTATGGAGGCCTTGCGACTGAGCTGAAAAATGCTGGTGTTGTTTTGACTGGCTGCTATGCAGATTATCTTTTAAAGGGCCTAGCGTACAGTCGAACTCATGTGAAAATCTTTGGGAAAAACCTACCTATATATCAATTGATAAAACCAGAAACGGAGTTTTATCAGCCATTTAGCGAAATTAACCCATCGTGGGAAAATAAGGTTTCGCAACGCAGCCGAAAGTATTTTTCGTCTTTAGATTTTGATGCAGAGAATACAATAGCAGAACGCGAATATTTACGTTTGGCTCCGCTTAGTAGAGAACCAGATTCGTCCGGCAGATTATTCCTTGGAAGAACGGTAGGCCATGATTTTTTTATGGCAGATAAGGATATTTTGGACTTGGTTGCCTCGATCCATCCAAAACAAAAATTAAATGGGATTCCTTTTGGGATGGCAGTCAATAATATTGTAGGTAAAAAAGCTAAACATATTAAAAACAATAACTACGGTGCTCCGGTAGGATCATCTGAACTAAAACGTATATTTTATTTCATCGCAGCTAGTCTTAAAAGAAAGCTTCATCGGGAGGGCAGTGGCCAGCCATTTGAGAAAGACCCAAATTCTGTTGCGACGGTTGGTTCGTGGCCAAATTATGCAAGAATAATAAGTTTAAACAAGGATCTCGAGCTTTGGTTGGAAAATCTTGATCCAGCGATAGCTGATTTTTTGTTTGATGTTTTAGGACTTGAACGAAGCACCTGGTCAATGCAAGATTGGGCAAAAAGGGATTCATTTTTATTTCTACGCTTTTTTACTGTCTACACTTGGCTCGAGCAACGATCGGCTAAGATGTCTGCTGAGAAAGACATCTAACTATCCCAAAGATGCTCTACTGAAACAAACTATCATTACTAAAAGAGGTAAATATGCTAAATACTAAAGTTAATACTCCATGGGCTCTAATGTCTTTGATGTTTTGCAAAGATAAACTTTTTGTGACTCCTGAAATATTAACGCCTACCGGTTTAATCGAAGAGATTAAGGCGATGGACGCAAAAGTTGCTGAAGATAAGATTTTACATCCTGATATATATCATGATGGAGGCTGGCGCATTTTCCCCATAAGATCTGCCAACGACGGCAATGTAGCTTCAAGAGATGGAGACTTCTCTTGGATGGACGGATTTGAGAACTACCCTGAACTATCACGGTTTTTGTATTCGATTGCTAACGATTTCCAAAGAGTACGTTTGATGACACTTATGCCTGGTTTTTCAGTCAAGTGGCATTATGATTTCGAAGAAGGTTTTGACTCTGATGTTGTGAGAATGCACCTAGTGGTTTCTTCAAATCAGAGAGCATATGTTCAGATTTGTCATAAGAAAGCATGCTTCAGAGAAGGAAGTTTTTTTGTGGGTGATTTTGGCTTCCCTCATATGGTTATTAATAGTGGCGATTCTGATCGCACTCACCTTGTAATAGATGTGAAAAAGAGTCAAATAAAAGATAGAGATCTGGCAAATCAGTTCGATGCCATAAGTAAATCTAACCGGACAGCACTTAAATTCACTAGAGCTTCATATAAGCCCTATAATTTAATGTATGACCTTAAGCGGCTTTTAAACGTGGTGGATGCAAAGCTAAAAACACATGGATATCTTGGTACGCTTCGCTTGATTCTTAGGCGTTTGGGATCGTCAAATCGGTGATTCGGAGATTTATTATCAGCTTCAAAAAAAATTGCGTTTTTTTGAAATAGATATTTCCTGAGAATGGAAGACGCAAAGGGAGGAAGTACAGGGCAAGCTCTTGTTATGGGTGGCGGGTTTCTATTGTTTAAGGACATTTCCGTGTTCATAACAATGGTTGTGCTAGTCAGGTATCTCTCGCCAAGTGATTACGGAAGTTTTGCTTTTGCTCAGAGTATTATAGGGCTAGGGGCCATAGGATCTGCCGTTGTTTTAATGAGTCACAGTTTGCAAGTAAGAAATCCTAAAGAGATCGATTGGCAATCACATTTTACTGTGAGCGTTTTAGTAAACAGTATACTGTTTTTATTGACTTTACTACTGGCATGGGTCCTCTCATTTTCTGATAAATACTCGGACAGCGCAATTCCTCTAGCTGGACTGGGCTTGGTTTTTCTTATCGATATCCCAGGAACCATGAGACATCATATGTTGCAGGTAGAACATAATTGGATCCGTTTCAGAGCGGTATTAATTCTGGGGACCCTTCTTTCGAGCACGTGCGCGATCATTATAGCAATAATGGGTGGTGGTGTCTGGGCCCTTGTTGCCGCACCAATTATTCTGACAATGCCCGCTGCAATTGATTTGTTTGCTAAAAACAAATGGCGCCCTGACTTTACAGTCGATTGGGTGGCTTACAAAAAAATTTGGACCTTTGCTTTTCATAGAATGGGTTCTGGGGCTTTTCAAAAAAGGATCAAAACTTGCTGAGCAGGCAATTATGGTTGATAACTACAGCTTTCAGGGACTGGGCCTTTTCACACGAACGATGGGGCTGGTTACTTTGATTACCGGAAGAGTCGGCAGCTTGGCGATAGACTCCCTCTACCCAATAATAACAAGAAATGCACCGGCTTCAGCTGATTTTAAAGAATTCTCTAATTTAATTTTTCAGGGTGTCGCATGGCTCGCTATACCTATGACTTTTATTTCTATGCTGTTTGTTGAGGATATGGTACTTATAATCTATGGGAACTCTTGGAGCTCCATTATTGGGTACGTTTTTGTTGGTTTTATTTGGTCATGCCTGTCTAGCTTATACGGGGTAACAAGCAGACTACTTTTAGCTCAAGAGGAGATTAGGGCTACAGTTTTCCTGGATGCTATCTCAGGAGCATTGATGGTTCTTTTTGCATTAATTTTTCTACCTTTTGGGATAGATGCTTATCTTCAGAGTATAGTTGGACACGGTTTTCTTATGTTAGGTATCTCGGTTATTTGTTTAGTAAGATCTGATGGAATTTCTTTGTCTGGGCTTATTTGGGTCAGTTTTTCGGCACTCTTGTCCAGTTTTACTTCAATCGTCATCGTATGGCTACTCTTAGAGAGCTATGATTTTTTTGACAATGCAATCCTAAATATCCTTGTCTTGGGAAGCCTCTTTGCAGTTTGTTATGTTGTGACTATGAGATTATTCTTCCCAGCTTCTGTTAAAGGTTTTACTTCTGTCATGCCCTACTCTAAGCATATTCAGAAATATCTGTTATTTTAATTGGGCCGATATAAAAAAGTTGATGCTGCATTTAGACTGCACCTTTTAAGTAAAGCTTAAAAAAAGGAATAAAAAGTGAAAAATCCTTTGTCACATATTAGTGTTTGGGCGCCGTTTCATTTAATTAGAAGTCTCTTGTTCCATTTTTCGGGAGCTGTTATCAAGAACTCTACTGACCCTAGATACTTGGGACTGTGTGCGTACGTAAACGCCAACAGCTGTTTCGATCTTGATCGGCAGGCAAAGGTTGAGTTTAATAAGGAGGGTTTCCTTATTCTGGGCACCGAAAGAAGTAGCTTCAGAGGTTGGGCTGGCAGAACAAAATTATATATGAAAGGAAACTCTAAACTAGTCATTAATGGTATGAACCAAATTGGGTGTGGTTCTTTAGTTTGGCTGTTGGATGGGGGGATAATAACACTTAATGGAGGGGGATTTACAGCAGGAAATAATGTAATAATTTCAAAAGAAAGTGTTGAGATAGGGTCTGATTGTCAGATTGCTTGGGGTGTCACAATATCTGATCATGATTTTCACAAAACTTATACCAAGGGCATCCAGAACATTGAGACAAGTCCTGTGAAAATTGGAAATAATGTTTGGATTGGTATGCAGGCAACAATTTTGAAGGGTGTCACAGTCGGTGATAATGCGATTATTGCAGCTGGTGCATTGGTGACAAAAGATGTCCCCAGCGGAGCTTTGGTGGCCGGCGTTCCAGGTAAAGTCATTAAAAGTAATGTTGAGTTTTATGGATAATAAACGGGTACTTATCTACGTGCCGGGCTTTGCCCTATTTGGTCAGGAGCAGGCCTTGATTGGTATTGGCCGTGCATTAATTCGCGAAGATATAGATTGTCATTTTTTACTTCATGGTGATTGGGGGGAAAATATTGCCCGTCACTTGGATGAATTAGATTTTAAATATTCCTACTTGACCTTAGGGACAAACTGGAGCCTCAGTATTTTTAAAAATGAAAAACAATGGGTCTTGAAAAATATATTATCTCTATTTAGGGCGTCTGTTGAACTTCGATCTATTATGAAAAATGGAGACTACTCTTGCATTATTGGTGGTAATGCTACTTATTTTAGTTATTTACTTCTTGCTCTATACACCTCAAAAGTAAATGTGATATTCAGGCATGGTGACGAACTCGCGGCTCACTCATGGTTCCATAGATTAATCAATTTTTTGATAATTAAACGAGCTGATAAACATGTGTTTAATTGTGATTTTTTGCGGTTGAAATTTAATGTTGGTAATGAAGTTAGGTCATCTTTAATCTATAACTGTCCCATGCGGTTTGATAGGATTGATGAATCTGCTGGAGGTATTAAGTCATTTAATAGTGCTACCAAAATCAAGCTGCTTTTCATTGGACAGCTATCTGAGTATAAAGGTATTTTTGTTTTGATGGATGCTTTTCGGCGGCTAGCTAATGCGGATCTGAGGGTTAGTTTAGATATTGTGGGAGCATTTCCAGGGTATGGAAGTGTAGTGACGAAAAACGTCGAAAGCCCATTAAATGAGTTGATTGCAAGCTACCCTGGTAGAGTCATGTACCATGGGTTTTTAGATGATCCTCAAAGTGTGTTTGCTAACGCGGACATTCTTGTGGTTCCCTCGATTTGGGACGATCCTTCGCCGAATATTGTTTTGGAGGCTAAAGCTTTCGGGCTTCCTGCGGTTGGTTTTCCTGTTGGAGGTATACCAGAAATAATTGCTCATAAAGTTGATGGTTATGTATGTAAGCATGCGGATTTAGACTCTCTTATGGAAGGTCTTGAATGGATGATGTCTGATCTTGATAGGTTAGGTAACATCAAAAAAGCAACATACCAAAACTTTATTAAAAACTTCGGTAAAGAGCGGTTTTCCCGCGAATGGCTTAACGTTTTACAGTCTGTGGATTAAGATACGGTGATAAAAACCACGGTTACTAAAAGTACAGGGCCTAGATAGTGATGTTGATGTGGCGTTATGATATATCAGCCATCCAAGCAGTTAAGTCAGTTATGCCATTAATATGTTTGATGGCGGCAATATCTCTTTTTACTGCAAATCCTCTACTAGCAATTAGCGGGCTATTTATTCCTCCGGTATTGGTGCTTTTATTGTGGCGCTCTCATGAGCCGCCAGCCTTGTTATTTGCCGCAGCATTTCAGTGGCTACAGGTTTATTCACCAATTTTGGCTGCCAATATTGTTGGGCTTCCTCTGGCAGAACATTATACTTTGGCCACTATGAATGCCTCGGCATGGCTAGGGTTTTTGGCTATAATAACTCTCGCGCTGGGCATGAGAGTGGTATCGTCAGGAAAACGATATACGAAAACATTGAGTTCTATTGGCGCGTCCCTGACTGAACTCAAATTAAGCCGAGTTATTTTCACTTATGTATTAGTGAAAATAATCATTGTTTTGTTAGCGTACATTGCACAAAAAGTCCCTGTACTTCAATCTATCGTGCATGCTCTTTCATTTGGTATGTATGCGGTTTTATTTCTGATTTTTTGGACGTTCGCACACAGTCAAAATTTTAAACGCCTTGGGTTGGTAGTTTTAGTGGTTGAGATAGTGCAAGGTTTCATGGGGTTTTTCGGATCATTCAAAATCAGTATTTTCATCTTCATTGTTGCGTACCTGACTAAACAAAAGCAAAAGACCACGTTGTTGAAGTCTGGCGGTATATTGCTAATTGTGCTTACTCTCATACTGGGGAGTACTTGGCAGGCGGTTAAGGTCCCTTATCGTCTCTTTATGAATCAGGGCGAAAAAACACAAGAGGTTACTGTAAGTGCTTATGATCAAGTTATTTTTTTAAAGAATATTTTAGGAGAACTAGATCAGGATCAGGTTTTATATGGTCTTAGTACGATACCTGGAAGGTTGGGTCAGCTAGAATATTTCGGTCACACGATAGATATGATACCTCGGAACATTCCTCACCAGGATGGAAGGTTGTGGGGTGAGGCGTTTTCGCACATATTAAAGCCAAGGATTTTCTTTCCTGATAAAGCAGCAGTAAGTGATTCTGTTAGAACCAATGAGTTTACAGGAGTTAGCGTTGCTGGTGCCGACGACGGAGCATCTATAGGATTAGGTTATATTACAGAAAGTTTCGTAGACTTCGGGCCGTTTTTCATGTTTGTGCCGATCTTCTTTACGGGTATATTTTGGGGTTTATCGTATCGGCTGATCATTTACAGCTCCAGAGGAGCACCTGTAATAGGTATCGCCTTCGCGTCTGTCTGCATACTTTTAGGCGCTATGCTGATTGAAAAATCTAATATTAAAATTATTGGTGGTACTTTAATGTTTTTACTTGTGTGGGTACCTTTTCTTCGGCTTTTTTCAGCTCGGATTTGGCGATTTCTGTGCGGGAATAGCGCCAACTTCAGGCCACCCCTTAAGTAGGGAAATCAAAATGATTGCAATTCTTGAAACACATCCAATCCAATATCATGCGCCGTTGTGGCGCGAGTTAAATAAGCTTCAAAATATATCATTTGAAGTGTGGTACTTGACTCGCCATGCGCTAGAGAATTCTTATGACGAGGAATTTCAGACGGCTTTCAAGTGGGACGTTGATTTGTTGGATGGTTATCCTTACAGGTTTATATCGGAGCCTGCACCTTCAGAATTAGGGGGATTTTGGGATTTAAAACTACCTAAGAATTTTCGCAACCAATTAAAAGATTCAAATATGAAAGTGATCTTGATTCAGGGCTGGCATTTCTTTGCTTGTATTAAAGCGATTTACGTAGCAAATTCAATGGGAATATCTGTCTGGATTCGCGGTGACAGTAATGACCTAAAAGTTGACTCTCCTCTGAAACGCATAGCTAAGCGTATAATTTTGGGATTCATTTTTCGAAGAGTAGACAAGTTTTTATGTGTGGGTAAGGCGACGAAAAGATTGTATACGCAATATGGTATTTCTGAGGATAGGATGGTTGATAGTCCTCATGCGGTTGATAATAAATGGTTTGCTAGTCAGTCTCTAAAATATTCCTCGGAAAGACAAAAAACAAGGGATTCATGGGGGATCGATAGCGAATCGTATTGTGTGGTCTTTGTTGGAAAATTTGTTCAGAAAAAAAGGCCTCAGGACCTTATTGCCGCAGTTAAATGTCTTCAGGACAGACAAATTAATAAGCACTTACACATTCTATTTGTGGGTTCTGGAGAATTAGGTGAGCTTTTAAAGTCTGAATGTAATGTTGTTTTTAATTCTAATAGTGAAGAAGTTGTGCAGGCAGATCACGCCAGTAATATGACTCCGTTGCCGAAAGCTTCTTTTGTCGGATTTTTAAATCAGTCAGAAATATCACAAGCCTATGTCGCAGCTGATTTACTTGTATTACCCAGTAATAGTTCAGAAACATGGGGGCTCGTTGTTAATGAGGCGATGGCTAGCGGAGTCCCTTGTGTAATAAGTGATCAGTGTGGGTGTTCAGAAGATCTTACGTTACCATTTTTTGATCACATGAGGTATACAGGCGGCAGCGTGAGTGGGCTAGCAGATGCTATTGAGTCGTCTATAAACAATCCACCCTCTAAGGAAGAGCTACTTAGTCATGTTGAAAAGTACAGTTTTACCGTGTCGTCGACTGCGATACAAGGGCTTCTTGCACAGCCTGATCATTTAAAGAAATATCCTGTGCCCAAAAAAATCAATTAATGATAGGACTAATATAGCGATATGTATGATTTTATGCTTAATACGAAGCCTCGTATTGTGGTGATAGGTGACATAATTTTGGACAATTACCTTTCGGGTTCTTGCGATCGTATTTCTCCTGAAGCACCTGTTCCTGTGGTGGATGTAAAAGAAGAAAAATATACGTTAGGTGGCTGTGGAAATGTTGCCGCAAATCTTGCGAGCCTAGGAGTGGAGGTTACGCTAATCACGGTATTAGGCTCTGATGACTCCAGCCATATGGTTACACATATGTTGCATGATTTGGGAATTAATTCCTCGGGTATAGTTTTTAGCAGTTATAGGAAAACGTCTAAGAAAACGCGTGTTGTAGTAAATAACCAACAGATCGTTCGTTTCGACGTTGAAAGCAGAAATGAAATTGAGAAAAGCGAGGAAGTCAGTCTTCTTGGTGCTTTAAAGGATGCCCTAGACGTAGGTAATAAAGATGCGATTATCCTGTCTGATTATGGTAAAGGCAGCCTTACCGAAAGCCTTATTCAGGATATTATTTTTTTGGCATCTCAGTTAAATATACCCGTTACCTGCGATCCTAAGGGGGCTGATTTTTCCCGTTATCGGGGATGCACTGTAATCACACCAAATCGTAAAGAAGCTTCCTTGGCATCTGGACTACCTATCAATGACAGTGCGAGCTTAAAATTAGCAGGTCAAATGCTCCTTAAATCATGTGACTTGGCTTTCCTCATCATTACTTTAAGTGAAGAAGGGTTGGCCTTATTTAAGGGTGAGGAGATTCACATTATTCCAGCTAATGTAAGGTCAGTTTTTGATGTCTCTGGGGCAGGTGACACGATTATTGCGGCACTTACATTTGCGTTATCACAGAATGTAGATGTTGTTGAAGCCTGTAATTTTGCAAATGTAGCCGCTGGTATTGTCGTTGGTAAGCATGGGACATCTGTGGTGAGTCGAGATGAGATTGTGGATTTAAGCGCTGTAATTCCTCTAAATTCAAGTTCAAAATATGTGTCTAAGGAGTATCTTCTTGCGGAAATAAAAACACTCAAAGAAAAAGGGAATAAAATTGTATTTACCAACGGATGTTTTGACATATTGCATGCTGGCCATATCCGCTTCCTTGAAGAAGCTGCCAGTTTTGGAGATATTCTCATCGTTGGGCTAAATACAGATGCTTCAGTGCGACGACTTAAAGGTGACACCAGACCAGTTAATCACGACCAAGATCGTGCTAGTGTTTTAGGAGCGTTACAGTCCGTGGCATATGTGGTTCCATTTAGTGAAGATACGCCACTAGAGTTAATTAGTGATCTACTGCCTGATGTATTAGTCAAAGGAGCTGATTATTCTGTTGATACTGTTGTAGGTTCAGACATCGTATTAAATAATGGAGGAGATGTTCGGTTAGTTGATTTAGTTGATGGACTCTCCACTACTAATACCATTGTAAAAATTAACAAAATTAAGAGGTAAGGTCGTGATCATAGTGACAGGTGGTGCGGGATTCATTGGTAGTAACATAGTTCGGGGGCTAAATCAGTCTGGAAGAACTAACATTTTAATAGTCGATCGACTTTCAGATTTAGGCCAGCATAAAAATCTTAATTGTCTCAAGTTCTCGGACTACGTAGATAAGGCTGATTTCTTAAATAGGTTTGAAGACTTTGGCCCAATAGAGGCCATTTTCCATCAAGGTGCATGCTCTTCTACGGTCGAGACTGATTCGTTGTTCATGATGGAAAATAACTACCAATATTCTAAGCGACTCCTGCACCTTGCCCTCAAAAGAAAGATTCCATTTCTTTATGCCTCGAGTGCCTCTGTTTATGGAAACGGTGAGCGAGGCTTTGGTGAGCGCATAGAATGCGAATATCCACTTAATATATACGCATTTTCAAAAGCTTTATTCGATCGATATGTTAGTCGGATACTTCCAGAATCTGAGAGTCAAGTTCTGGGTCTTCGTTATTTCAATGTTTACGGCCCTCAAGAAAACCATAAAGGTCAAATGGCTTCTGTGGCCCATCATTTTGTTAACCAATTATTTGACACAAATAATATGAAATTATTCGTTGGCAGTGAAAAGTTTCGCCGTGATTTTATTCACGTAGATGATGTAGTTAATGTGAATTTGTTTTTTTTAGAGCATGGCAACAGTGGAATTTTTAATTGTGGGACAGGCATTACTGAGAGCTTTCATGAGATAGCTATTCAGTTAAAAAAAATTAACAGAGGAGGAGATATTGAGTTCATCCCCTTCCCTGAGCATTTGGTTGGTAAATATCAAGAATTCACACAAGCTGACATTAATTCTCTCAGAGATGCTGGGTACGTAGAGAAGTTCTTAAGTTTGCAAGATGGATTGCGCAACTACTTTCAGCATATGAAAACTAATGAGGGTTATTTTCGTGATTGATTATATTGAAGACGAAATGCGTGAACATAATGATGTGATTGAACATACGATGGTTACTCTGGTTCCTGCTTTAGCCCTGGCGGGAAATATTATTATTAAGTCGCTTAGCTCAGGGGGAAAATTACTTATTTTTGGTAATGGCGGAAGTGCTGCAGATGCTCAGCACATGGCAGCTGAGTTCACCGGGCGATATCTCAAAAATCGCAAAGCTCTTCCTGCAATTGCTCTTACAACAGATTCATCGGCATTAACTGCGATTGCTAATGATTTCGGATATGACGAGGTATTTTCTCGTCAAGTTGAGGCTTTAGCCAATCCAGGAGATGTGATTTTGGGAATTACAACATCAGGCAAAAGTTCAAATGTGTTAAAGGCATTTGAAACAGCACACAAATTGGATTGTCAGATAATAGCTCTTACGGGTCGAGATGCTGGTCCGTCATGCAATTATGCTGATGCGCTGATTAATATTCCCCATGACCATACGCCGCGCATACAAGAAATGCATCTGCTCATGATACATATCTTATGTGGAATAGCCGAACAGAGTCTAACTTAATGAGAGGCACTGTTTTCCTTGATCGTGATGGAACAGTGATTATCGACAAACATTACCTCTCACAGGTCAGTGAAGTTGAGCTAATACCTGACGCTGGAGTTGCCCTAGCAAATCTTAATGCTTCAGATTTTCGTCTTGTAATAGTTACCAATCAATCTGGTGTGGGCAGGGGTTTTTTTTCAGAACGTTCGGTATCAAGAGTACACAACCGATTAGATGACTTACTTGCTGATTATGGTGCAAAAATAGACGCATATTACCACTGTCCGCATGATCCAAATATTTCTCCAGATTGTGGATGCCGAAAACCTGGACCAGGCCTTTTAAATCGTGCAATGGAAGACTTTGATATTGATTTGTCGCGTTCATGGATGATTGGTGATAGAAAATCAGATCTACAATTTGGCTTAAATCATGGATTGTGTCCTATCCTCGTTATGACAGGACATGGCCGTGAGGTCGAGAATTGGAACGGTCACGTGTGTGATTCAATCGTTGATGCTTCCTCATTGATACTTGAAGTTGAGTGTGGCAATGAATAATTTTTTTAAAAGAACTAAATCATCGATTAATTTTAGGAAAACAGTGTTCGTTTTTAGGATAGGAAATCTCGGTGATAGTCTGGTTGCCTTGCCTTCTGTGAGAAAAATAGAACAATTAAATCCAGGCGCCAAAATTGTGCTAGTTACCGAACAATCGTCCAATAGTTACGTGACTACTTGGTCGATATTTAAGCTAACTGGAGTTTTTCATGATGCAGTCTTTTATAAAAAGAAATTGCTAGATATCATCCGAGTTATTTGTTCAATTAGAAAGGAAAAAAACCCATCCCTCTATTATCTCGCACCCCATAGGTCTATCAAAGCTGTCAGACGCGACAAATTCTTTTTCGAAAAGATTTGTGGAATAAAAGAAATTAAAGGTTTTGATTTTCTTGTAGAACCAGAGGCCATAAAGAATTCTGCTGGAAAAATGATGCGACAAGAAAAAGAGAGTGTTCAATTATTAAAGTCTATAAACGAGGGTGTGACATCAGAGCTACCTCCGAGACCATACATTCAACCTTCAAAAAAAGATTTCGCAAAAGTTTGCAGCTTAGTTCCGAATTTTTCTAATAGTGTGTTTCGAATTGCTTTGACCCCAGGCTCAAAAATGTTATCAAAAAAATGGCCAATACAGCGTTACAGTGATTTTGTAAGTCGGGTTTTACAATCTGATTCCGCTGTCGAAATTATCATTTTTGGAACTGTTGAAGAAGAGTATGAAGCTAACTTTATTCTGACTAATAGCCTCTCCAAGAGAGTTATATCATTAGTTGGAAAGACGTCGATTGGCGAGTCGGCAGCTGCATTGACTTTATGCTCTGTCTATGTGGGGAACGACACAGGGACTATGCATCTAGCTTCATCGATGGGTTTGCCATGTCTTGGGATTTTTGCAAGTCGAGCTAATCCTGGACGATGGGAGCCATTTGGGAACGAAAATACTATTCTCAGAAAGGAGTTACCTTGCTCAGGATGTAATTTAGAAATTTGTGCTAATCATGCAAACAAGTGCCTAACTGAAATAACAGTAGACAATGTTTTTAAGGCATTCAGTGATATAAGAAATAGATACCAGGAAGAATAGCTTTTATGTGCGGTTTTTTTGCAAGCTTTACCAATCAAAAAATATCATCCGAGTTAGCGAAGAAAGCAATAGATAGTATGCATTCACGTGGTCCTGATGGGGAGGGAGAGTGGTCGGAGGATAGCGTTTATTTAGGGCATAAACGCCTTGCGATCCTTGATGTTAATAGTAGGTCTTCTCAACCAATGAAATCTAAATGTGGTAGATATGTGATTGCATTTAACGGTGAGATATATAATTTTCGTGATCTCAGGAAGAATCTGGAATCCCGGGGGGTGTTGCTTAATACCACCTCGGATACTGAGGTTATTCTCGAGCTATTTGCTTTAGAAGGCGAAAGTTGTTTGGAGCGTTTGAAGGGCATGTTCGCTTTTGTCATATGGGATAGGCAGGCCAAGAGGGCCTTCGCCGCTCGAGATCCCTATGGAATTAAGCCGTTTTATATTGCGGAAGTTATAGGTGGTGTATTAGTTGGATCTCAGGTTAAGTCGATTATGGCCACAGGTCTTGTGTCGCGAGACCCCGACCTAATTGGGCAGTCGGGCTTTTGGATGTTAGGGAGTGTCCAAGAACCACACACGTGGTACAGGGATATTAAGGCTTTAAGGGCAGGACATTGTTGTTGGATTGAAAATAATAAAGTTACCAAATCATTTTGTTGGTATGACATCAGCGATAATTGGCAAAAAACTGAGAAGTCATCGCAGAGTCTTCCCAAAATTAGGGAACAAGTACATGATGCAATCAGGCGTTCGGTAAAGAGACACATGGTATCAGATGTTCCAGTAGGCGTTTTTTTGTCGGGCGGTATTGACTCTGGTGCATTGGTCGGTCTTATGTTGGACTGTGGAGCCAGGGATTTAGAAGGAGTAACAATCACATATAATGAGTTCTCAGGAACTGATAATGATGAGGCTCCAGTGGCTGCGAAAATTGCAGAACACTATGGTATTCGTCACCATGTCAGAAAAGTAACCAAAGAAGAATTCTTACAGGATTTACCGACGATTTTAAATGCCATGGATCAGCCAAGTGTTGATGGAGTTAACACGTGGTATGCAAGTAAGGCGGTAGCAGAATGCGGCTATAAGGTAGTCATGTCTGGTGTGGGTGGTGATGAGTTATTTCTTGGATATGATAGCTTTAATCAATTGCCAGATTTGGTCCGTCGATGGAATCAACTCTCGAAGTATCCTGGCTTTAAGTTTACAGCGAGTCTAGCCATGATTTTTCAAAAATGGAGATCTAAGAAAGATCGCTGGAGGTTCGCGCCAGATTGGCTGAGTTCTATCGAAGGTGCTTGGTGCTTGCGTCGCAGTATTAATACACCTCTGGAGGCTTCTTTGTTAATGGATACTGCAAATGACCATATTCAACAGATTGATCTCGTTAATGACCTTCGCGACTCTTTAGGTGAACTCGCGAATGACCCGATGCTTCGGCTTGCTCAAATTGAATCATCACTTTATATGCGGAACCAATTACTAAGAGATAGCGATTGGGCAAGTATGAGTCACAGTGTAGAACTCCGCACCCCTTTAGTAGATCAACAGTTACTGGAAGAAGTAAGACAATTTTTACCATTATTTTACCAATTTCCTAAAAAATCACTACTTGCGACTGCGCCTTTAAAGCCAATTCCTAGGGAAATTATGGAAAGAAAAAAGACAGGATTTGGAACTCCAGTTAAAAGTTGGTTAGCTGATGGCAGAGGATCAATGGGAGGTAGTTGGAATGATTGGATGATGAATGTGGTGCAAAACTATGAAAAATTATAGCGTAACTCATGTCGTCGATTCGTTGCATCTTTCCTCGGGAGGTCCATCACGCACTGTGGTTGCTTTGTGTGATTCGCTTTCTTACTTGGAAGGAATAGAGTTAACGTTGTTAAATCAACTTAAAAATAATGAAGCTACTGTAGAATCTTTAAGTATTCATGTTGATCGCAAAAACTGTTCTTCAAGTATTGGGTTGTTAAGGGCTGGAGGTTTTCCACTAAAGAAGGAATTATTAAATGTGGTGAAAGAAGATGAGCCAGCTTTAATCCATAGCCATGGTGTCTGGCTTCCTGCGAATCACTGGGCCGCACAGTTATCAAAGAAGGAAAATATTCCTTTGATAATCCAACCCAGAGGGATGCTTGAACCCTGGGCTCTCAATCACAAACTTTGGAAAAAAAAATTGGCAATGTGGTTATTTCAAAAGGAAGATCTGCAGCAAGCTAAAATGTTGATAGCTACATCTCATCAAGAATATGAGAATTTCCGAAAAATTGGGTTGACGCAACCTATTGCAGTTATCCCCAACGGGGTAACTATGGCCCACAATGAGCCTGAGGCCTTAAAAAATAAAGGTAAACGTCGACAAGCATTGTTTCTATCCCGTATCCACCCGAAGAAGGGCCTAATTATTCTTATTGAGGCCTGGGCTCGAATTCAGCCCAATCAATGGGAGCTTATTATCGCGGGTCCTGATGAGGGTAACCATCTTCATGAACTAAAATCCCTTTCGAAAAAACTTAATGTTGACAGTTCAATTAAATTTGTTGGAGAAGTATACGGACAAAATAAATCTAATCTTTACAGGTACTCAGATTTATTCGTGCTACCTACTTTTTCTGAAAACTTCGGAGTGGTAGTCGCTGAGGCACTATCTTATGGCATACCGGTGATAACAACCAAAGGGGCCCCTTGGGCGGACCTTGCGCACTATAATTGTGGATGGTGGATAGACATTGGAGTTGAATCACTGGTCACGGCGCTTAAAGATGCCACTGAGCTTTCGGACGAAGATAGATACGAAATGGGTTCGCGAGGAATAGGATATGTGAGTCGTTTCGATTGGAGCCGTATTGCTACTTCAGTGAAGGAGGTCTACGACTATATTTTAGGAAAAAGAAATAAACCAAGTAATGTTTACGAGAGTTAGCATGCCTAGAAAATTGGAATATCATAAGCTTACAATTTACAACAAATGCTTAAGGCTAGTTTGGCAAGTCGTTTGGATCTTTTTATACCGACCCACACCACGACTCATGCATGCTTGGCGTTGTTTTTTGTTGCGAGTTTTTGGAGCTAAGCTTGGCCATGCTGTTCATGTATACCCATCATCTAAAGTCTGGGCACCATGGAATTTAGAGATGGATGACCATGCTTGTTTGAGTGAGGGTGTAGATTGCTATTCGGTAGCAAAAATAACGATAGGAAAAAATACAACTATTAGTCAATATAGCTATCTTTGTTCTGCCAGTCACGATTACAGTAACTCTGAGATGAATCTAATAATTGCCCCAATAACTATTGGTGATCGGGTATGGATTACCGCGGATGTTTTCATTGGGCCGGGTGTTACGATAGGTGATGGCGCAGTGATTACTGCACGCTCCAGTGTTCTTTCTGACATTTCAGAATGGGTAATAGCCAAAGGCAATCCCGCAGTGGAAGTTAAAAGTCGCAGATTTAAGGACTTGAGTGCTAACCACGGTGATTATAGGTCCATGGAATGATTTCAGTAGTAATCCTCACTTATAACGAAATAACGAATATTGAGCGTTGTCTAGCGAGCGTTTCTTGGTCAGATGATGTAGTAATTGTTGACTCTGGAAGTACAGATGGTACGTGTGAACTAGCTGAAAAGTTAGGCGCTAGAATAATATATAGAGAATTTGACAATTTTGCTAATCAGCGCAACTTTGCACTGGATAATGCAGGCTTAAAGTATGGATGGGTGCTTCATATAGATGCTGACGAGGTGGCCAGCCCAGAGTTACGACGAAACATCTTACATATTTTAGAGTCAGATGAGAATAAGCTGGGTTATCATGTTCCTTCCAAGTTAATATTTTTGGGGCAATGGCTTAAATATTCCGGCATGTACCCTAGCTATCAGGTGCGTTTTGGACGCAAAGAGAGTCTAAGATTTCACATGGTGGGGCATGGTCAGCGAGAAACACTAGATGGGCACGACGTTGGTGTTTTTGAGGGGTTTTTAGTCCATCATAACTTTTCGAAAGGCATATCAGATTGGTTAGTCAAGCATGCGCGATATTCTATTGATGAGGCGAATCTTGCAGTCAATAATACTAATTCTGTTAAATGGAACGACCTTTTAACTCTGGCAAATAAAACACAGAGAAGACGAACTTTAAAAAAAATCAGTGCACTAATTCCAATGCGACCACTAGTTAGGTTTATTTATATTTACTTTTTGAAATTTGGCTTTCTCGATGGCCGAGCTGGGATTCGATACGCAGTATTAATTGCGTTTTATCAATGGTTTATCGACCTAAATATTGCCGAAATTAAACTTAGTGTAAAAGGGGATAAATTTGAAAAATAATATTTTGGTCGTTGGAGGAGCGGGTTACATAGGCTCTCACATGGCAATGATGCTTCATGAGAACGGCTATAATCCCATAGTTTTTGATAATCTCTCAACAGGTCACGCTGATGCGGTCAGTTTTTGTGAGTTATTTGTTGGTGATATTCGGTCTGAAAGCGATCTCAATAGTTTCTTCAGTAAGTATGATATTCAAGTTGTTATTCATTTTGCGGCTTTAGCTTATGTGGGAGAGTCGGTTGTAGATCCTGAAAAGTATTACCAAAACAACGTTTCTGGTAGCATCAACCTCCTGGAGAAAATGCGAAAGCATGCACTAAAAAAAATCGTCTTTTCATCTTCATGCGCCACCTATGGTATACCTAATGAATTACCCCTTATTGAGTCAGCAAGTCAATTACCTATCAACCCGTATGGGCAAACAAAATTAATCTTTGAGAATATGCTAAAGGATTACGCTAAGGCCTATGACTTAAATAGTATTAGCCTACGTTACTTTAACGCTGCGGGCTGCGATAGAAAGGGGCGTCTAGGTGAACGACATAATCCGGAAACGCATCTAATTCCGTTGGTCCTTGCGGAAGCGTTGCGAGTAAAAGAGGGTGGGATACCAGATGAAACGCGCCTGACAATATTTGGAGAGCATCATTCAACAGCGGATGGTTCGTGTGTAAGAGATTATGTGCATGTTGAAGATCTATGCAGAGCGCACTTATCTGCAGTTCAACGGCTTATGAATAAAAATGGTGAGATTGGTGCGGAATTTTATAATTTAGCAAATGGTTTGGGTTTCAGTGTTTTAGAGGTC
The DNA here is from genome assembly GCA_902515855.1 of uncultured SAR92 cluster bacterium. Classification (GTDB taxonomy): domain Bacteria; phylum Pseudomonadota; class Gammaproteobacteria; order Pseudomonadales; family Porticoccaceae; genus AAA300-D14. Next base: position 4,087 of record CABXWC010000011.1, on the reverse strand, counting down.
ATTGAATCTTGTCGAAATGTAACTAAAATGCCGATTAAATATAGAGTTCAGGCAGCCCGAGAGGGCGATCCTTCAGCGTTAGTTGGTAACAGCCAGTTAGCGAACAGAGTATTGAACTGGTATCCAGAGTACCTTTCATTAGATGACATTATCAAAACAGCTTGGGACTGGATGCTTTCTCAGGTTCCAGTGAGTGATCAGGATAGTTATTAGCTTATCCTAGACTCTTTCTATTTCATTTTTTACAAGCTTTGCTTGGCTCCTATGCTATTGAGGGGGGGGAGTCATTTACTTAACTGTCATATATTGAATATAATCTAAACAGGAGAATTCAATATGGAAAAAGTAAATTTTGGTTGTGGTCTATCTACGGTTGATGGGTGGCTTAATTTTGACGCCTCACCTACGGCCAAAATGCAGAAAACTCCTATTATTGGACATTTGGCAGCGGCTATTTTTAAACCGAAATTCCCAGCTTGTGTAATGATTGGAGATATCACTAAGGGACTTCGGTTAAGGGATAATTCTGTTGACCTAGTATATTGTTCTCATGTCTTAGAGCATCTTTCTATTTTAGATCTACGACGGTCGCTTATCGAAGTAAAAAGGATCTTAAAGCCAAATGGTGTTTTCCGTGCTGTACTGCCTGATCTTAAACACGAGTTGTTGCTCTATGATCTGGATGACTCTCCTGAAGCATGCTCGAAATTTATGATTAGAACGGCACTAGGTGTAGAATGTCGACCTAAAGGAATAATTAGTTGGCTAAGAAGTTTTTTCGGAAACAGTAATCATTTGTGGATGTGGGATTATAAGGGGATTGAATTTGAGTTGGCCAATGCGGGGTTTTCTGCTATCAGACCAGCTTACTATGGTGACAGTGAGTATGTTGAATTCAACTTAGCTGAAGATCAGCAGAGATGGGAAAATTGCCTTGGATTCGAATGTTTAAAATAGCTGACTTATATCGGCTTAGGGGTAATGGAGCTGAGCCAGCAGAAACGGGATTAAAAATTTAAGGAAAACAGCTGAATTCAATTTTAGTGAAAATACTGCTGATGCTAATAAAATTTTTCTCCTTGAACATGACATAAAATACCGACAATTGCTCAATTTAAGGATATTAAAATAATCGCTTATTTTGAGAGTGACAGTGATTAAATATTCTTTCTCTTCATAGTGGAGAAAAAGCTGAGATTTTATAAGATAGTAACAATTTTGGAATTGGTACGCCTCGTCTCGCAAGCCAGCTGCAACAAACTCTGCATCTTATTGTTACGAAATTTGTCTTGGAGCAATCTAAGACTCGAAGCTAATCTTAGAACAAGTAGATAGATGCGAATAAAAAGGTGGTGGGTTTTGCGCTAGGACGCTACATAAGTTTCATGTGTTGTACTTTTCGCAAGACGTTTAGGTAACAGGCTTCACTCCAAAGTACTAAGATTTAGCCAGTCAGACAGAAAAAAACTGATATATTTCCCACTACTTATAAGCTTAACACTTTGACAGATGTTAAAAACGAGTCAAAAGCTACTGATATCGCGCCTATAGCCTAGTAATCAAGGACTCTGGCTGACGCCACTTTTTAGAGGAAGTAGTATAAAAGTATATGAAAATTTCAGTTATCACAGTCACTTTCAATAGTGCGCTTACTATTTTAGATACAATCAAGTCTTTGAATTCTCAGGCCTACCCTGATATTGAGCATATTGTTATTGATGGGGCCTCCACGGATGCTACGCTTGAAATTGTTAAACAATACGGCGATAGGGTAAAAACTGTAGTTTCTGAGAAAGACGAAGGTATTTATGATGCGCTAAATAAAGGTATCGCAACAGCTACTGGAGATATAGTTGGTTTCTTGCATTCGGATGATTTGTTTACAGACGATACAACGCTTAGCCGAATAGCTGAAAAGTTCTGTAAAGAGGCGGCAGACGCGGTGTACGGTGATCTTAATTACGTTTCAAGATCTGATACAACGAAGATAATTCGTAGATGGGTTAGCGGTAACTTTAAAAGAAGTAAATTCAGAAATGGTTGGATGCCACCCCATCCAACTCTTTACATGAAACGGAAACATTACTTGGCGCTAGGTTGCTTTGATTTAAAATTTTCTATATCTGCTGACTATGAGTCCATACTTCGTTATTTTTGGAAAAATGAACTCAGTGCAGTATATATTCCAAAGGTATTAATAAATATGCGCGTTGGTGGTAAAAGTAATCGTAGTTTTCGTAATATCTATAAAAAGACAAAAGAGGATGGCCAAGCAATGAGCAAAAATGGAATATCACCGTTAAGGGGGCTTGCATTCAAAAACTTATCTAAAATTAAGCAATTTTTTTGATTTTTCAGGACTCTTCACTATTCTCATTAATTTTCAAATATTTCATGGCAGTTGAATCCGTCTGCTAACCCCCTCTGAGCAATATCCTTGCAAACGGCTCATCTTGTTTTAATAGGTCTAGTGCTGCACGCACCCTAAACGAGCGACCGCTGATTGGTTGTTCAGCGGAGTCGATTTTCAAGTCCTTGTGAAGTGCTTTCAATAGGGTTCTTGTCGATTTAATTACGGAGTAGGGGTTTTCTGCCTTTGCCAATATTGCCTCCGGACTTCTCAATTATCGACGTGCGATGGATGCCTATTACAACACTTATACCAGCCTCGAGCCCGTGGATGAGTTTTTGCGTGATATCAATATGAAGGGCTCGATCTCCATCTTTAGAAAGCTACTTAGTCCGTCAGGCAGTAAGCCCCAAGATGTTCGAGAGATGGCAACTTTTTTTTGCCGATATGCAAAAGCAGGAGCGGCGCAAAGGCGGGCCGGTATCACGTTTCTATTCGGACACCCGTAAGTTGATACGTTACCAGCGCAACCTGATCGCTCGATTATTTGAGCGGTTCGGCAAGGCTAGATTTAAAAAGTAACAAAACGAGACCAAATCTAACTCCAAATCATGTCGTGCGATAAATAACCTCATCAAATGTAATAAAAAGGCTGCACATTGTGCAGCCTTTTTCGTAACTGGCTCCGCCTGCTGGGCTCGAACCAGCGACCCAATGATTAACAGTCATTTGCTCTACCAACTGAGCTAAGGCGGAAGGACAGCGCATTTTAGCATTAAGATCATTTGAGTCAATCAACACAGCAATTGACTTTAGAATTAAATGGTCATTTTCAATGATTATAGCGAATATTGCTTGTTCACCTCAAAAATAAATAATACTGTAATCACTCAACTTCTCTCTTTAATAGGTCTGTATTTGGGTATACCACATTGAAATCTTTTTTATACTCGCTGTTTTTTTCTATGTTGAGCCATACCTGGTCGATGGCTCAAGTTGATTCAGCTCGTAGCACTCTAGAAATGGAGATTATTGATAGCTATGAATCATTGCTGGTCAAAAAAGTAACTAGCGATTTACTTGCAAATCACAAAATTTATGTGGAATTCCCAAATAAATATTGGAATTTTCTCGAAGACACATTTCTAGATAATTGGGATTTTGATGCCACAACGAGAGCTTTGATTGGAGGTGATATTTTCAACTCGTTGTCCAACTTGCAATTTAAAGAACTATCAAGAGTGTTGGAGGTAACGCTTATTAGGTATGCATTTGAAAGTTTATCCTTTTACGGTGAGCAGAAACTAAATGTGATCGATATAAAAGTTAATGAACAACAAACTTTCGCTTGGTTGAAGATTAATATGGACTCACCAAGGTTTCCTGATATTCATCTGGATCTTCTACTTAAGCGTAATTTGGATGGTCAATGGAGGGGCGTGGATTTTAGATTCAAAGGCATTACATATGTAAATTTAAAGAAAAATAGTTATATACAAGATTTTGAAGAATCTAAATTTGTAGGTTTATTAAAGAAGCTGGGAGATAAAAATAAAATGTTCTTCAAAGATTTGTGCCAAAGTGAAGTAAATCATAAAGATCCTAAAAAGCCACCATGTTTGCAAAATTATGATAAAAAATAATCGATTATTTAAAATAGAGAGCTCCTATAAACCGGCGGGTGATCAACCAAATGCAATCAATGAAATAGTCATGGGATTGTGGAATGGTCTTGCG
>CABXWC010000010.1:0-35430 GCA_902515855.1 uncultured SAR92 cluster bacterium | reverse complement strand
GGTAATTTTCTTCATAACATATCCTTATCTAAAACAACTCTTAAAAGCTTAATTGGTTTACCATATATTCCAAGAGTGGTGTGTGTATAAAGTTTTACTAAACCGTTCTAGTTTTGCTCCGCGCCTTTGGAAAGATCAAATAATATCAATAACAATCGAGTATCTTATGAATATCCTCAAAGTAACTGTATTTATCTTTTAATTCAGTTATATCTACAATCTTAGGCCAATCATAAAAAAGAGTAACTTTTGGCGTAGCTTCAATGACTGTGGTGTTGTCTAACTTCAAAAGCATTTCTATCTTTTTAACAGTCAAAAATTTTTTGAATGTCTCAAGATTGTCTGAGTCTGGCTCAATTTTATTATTGAATTGCTCGTTATCAGTGTGGAATTTAAGACGTTTTTTTTGGTAATGATGATGCATATCTGCTCTAACCGATTCTTTAATCTTATAAAAAGTCGTCGATGAATTACCGATTCTTGAATCGTCTGGGGAATCTTTTTTTCGGATGATATTATATTTGCATGGTGTGTTTTTATTTTCAAAACAGAATACTGTTAAGAAATTGAAATCACGGCCCAAAAGTCGTTGGTCGGCATCAGCTTCAGTTTTACAGTTAAATATGTCGGGTAAATCACCTACATAGAAAGAACCATATATCTTGCTTGCATCTCTGCAAAAAATCTGACGAAATTCCACATTTCTTCTAATAACATTCGGTTCAGTAAGCAGCGCAAACCAGGGATCGGTCAAATATTTTGGCGTACCTGACCATGTTTTAGCGTGATTGAAGTCTGAGTCTGACGTAAAATTTTTAATGTCCGAGGGACGATAGAGATCTCTTAGTCGCTCTTCGAACCACATCAAAAAAGCATAAAACAATACCATCATAAGAATGCCAATAGTAGCTTTGTCTCCACCATCTAGATCAAACGAAGCATGCATGGCTGGGAGTAAAACCAAAAATAATAGTAGTAAGATCTTAATTTTCATTAAATCAAATTCTTTGCAATGATTTTGTTGTAACGTTTAGTTTTCTTCTAGGTTTACAGATTAACTCTACACCTAGTGGTATATATATAAAGGTTTACTCTTTGCATAATAGGTGAAGGGTTAAAAATAGGGGTTATGGTTATGCTTTGAGTAGAAGAAATATGTAAGCCTCACCAGATTTGATTTTATGAGCTATCTAGTTATGATTAGGCAGACTCATGGTTTAACATCCAAGAAATAAAAAGTTTTCCATTTAAGCTAACCTTTTCCTTTAGAGGCTCCGTTATGATGAATACATCTAACCTATTTATTAAATTATTTTTACTTGCACTGGCTCCAATCCTTATAAGCTCCTGTGTCTCCGATACGAATGACTCGTCTAACGGGAAAAAGACTTGGAACATTTCTGATGGAGTTGAATTTCCAAACAACAGGCCGCTCTCAAGATCAGAGGATGGAGTCATGCTGCCTGATGGCACACTAATTGTTGCAGATCAAAGATATGGTTTGGCGAAGATTGACATAACAGGAAGTGTTGAGCCATTTGGTAACTTTAAAGCCATAGGATATATGCATAATCCACCACAAATAGAGTCTGGACCAAATGGAGTCCATTTATCACCACAAAAAACGCATATCCTTACTGCCGATGTATTTAACGGAAAAATATATAGAACATCGATTGACACTGGTAACACGGAGATAGTTTACTCTCATGAATATGGGGTAAATACAGCTATTCAAGATTCCACTGGCGCAATATGGTTCACCCAGTCAACACTTAATAAAAATGAAGAGAGAATGTTTGGAGCCATAGCAAAGCCAATTCCAGACGGTGCACTATTTAGATTACCTCTGTTGAATGGTGGAGAGATGTCTAAAAAACCAGAGTTAATTATTGATGGACTTAATTTTGCTAATGGATTTTACATTGACGAACTCAATAAAAAATTCTATGTGTCGGAGACAATGGCGAACAGGGTTTTATCTTTTGATCTAGATATATCAAGAGGAATTCTTTCAAATAAATCTGTATTGGCTGAGATTCCTTCGCCAGACAATATGCGAATAAATCATGACGATTTGTTGTGGGTTGCGTCGCCTTTATCAAATCGGATTTTTTCTATAGATACTAATAATGGAGACTATTTCGTAGTATTTGATGCGCAAACTGAAAAAGGTGCAGAAAATGTCAAAGAAGCTTTAAAGAGAGTAAGAGAAGGAGATGGTGTAGCTGACCTTATAGGGCCAGAACTTGTTGGGAACATGCCTGGGTTGCTGACTGGAATAATAATAGGCAGTGAGACTCAACCGTTTTATGTCGCCAATTTAGGTAATGCGTTAATAAAGGTTTCATCCCAATAAAGGACTTTATTCATGAGAAGAATACTTTTACTTACAGCCATATTCCTAAGTGGTTGTATTGATGTTGATGTGCAGATGGATGCAGATAGTCCGGCAGTAACCCCCACTGAGACTATGTCTGTTTACATGGATCATTTTAATAATGAGGATATGAAAGCAATTAATGAGATGATAGAGCCTCCTTTCTTCTTTTTGAGAGGAACAGACAAGGGTGTTTATGATAAGTATGAAGATTTTGTAGACTTCCAAGGATTACGAAATAGTGGATGGAGTTACTCAAAAGTAAACTCATTTGAAATGATTTATGAAGATCCGAAAACATCAATGATAAATTGGAGTTTCTCAAGGTACGACAAAGACGATAATGTTACTTTAACTGCATCAGCTAATTATTTATTGATGAATGTTGATGGTGTTTGGAAAATCAAAGGTGCATTTGCTCCAACAAATATAAGCACTGGACAAGAATAGGGAAACTCAATTCAAATTGATTGTTGGACATCTTAGAGTTTGGAGGTTACTGGATTATGAAATCTATTAACAATCGATTAAGTAATCTTACCAAGAGATTAGCTGACTGGAATTTATTTCGGTACTTACTTTTTTTTATCGGATTTTCCTTGTTAGTTTGGGGTTCTTTAGGCTTTGGTTTAGACCTACTCTTGAGAGGAGAATATGCTAGCCTAATTCGATTCCATTCAGTGGTATCAATGCTTATTTTCTTGCTAACTACTCTTCTACTCGGATTACTTCTTTTTAGGATCAGTATTATTTGGATGCTGAGTTATTTGAGCCTACCCGCTGGTTTGATTTATTCATCAGCCGAATTCATGCTCACTTTAATTTCGGGAGATTCATTTGTTAGCTCCATATCTGTGGTCAATATCTTGCTTCCCACGTTTGTCGCAGGTTTAATTTGTTGCTTTTCATTTTTTTTAATGAACGAAAATGAAGGCGTGGAGATTGAGAAAAATGTCAGTCAAATAAAGCTTTGGATTTTTTTATTAATTCCGAATGCAGTATGGATGCTTATAGTTTTTATTGAGTACCCTTGGACCCATTTATTTGAAGTAAAGTCCTTTATGATTGTTTGGGGTTGTTTTTTAATGGCTCTTGTTCGTCAAGGAATTAAGACTGACAAATCCATCTTTAATTTCGGTCCAGTTGAATACAGTTCCTCACTGCTTGATGGGGGTAAAGTAACAACTTTCGTAGGAGCGGGTTTAGTAGCGTTGTTTTACATTAGCTTGAGCCGGACAATTGGCATGGAAGGCACATACGGACCAATGCTTGCGATAGCGATGATTACGGTATTTTATGGGACGACTACCTATTTTTTTGGAATCATGCTGACCTCAGTAAGTGGCAATCCGGAACCCCAAAGAAACCTCCGTCTTGATGGATGGCATCTTATTGAGGCCTTTGGATTTATAATATTATCTGTCTTTTCGGCAAGGTCTGTCTTTGACATGATATAGGTATTCAAGTCTCTTCTTACTCCTCCAAGTTCAATAATATTGATAAGGTCTTTGATCTATGTGCGGCAGATACACTTTAAGAAACTCCAAAGCCGTTAAAGATAAGCATTTGTTGAACATAGATGCTAGCTATAACATTGCGCCCTCACATGAAGTCCTAACCCTAACCACTGAGCCAACTCTTATGCGATGGTCTTATAACCCGACTTGGGCAAAGACTCCTATGAATCTAATCAACGCTAGGTCAGAAACGCTTAGCATTAAACCCAGCTTTAAGATGGCTAAACGATGTTTGATTGTTGCTGATGGTTGGTATGAGTGGTTACGAACTGATAATAAAAAACAACCTTATTTCTTTCACCTGAATGATTCTGTATTTAATTTTGCGGGGATATACACCGAATATAATGGAGAGAAGGGGTGTGCAATCATTACTACAGAAGCCATTGAGAAGCTATCTAAAGTCCACCACAGGATGCCAATTATCATTGGGGATAATGAGGCTGATAGTTGGCTCTCTGGCGAGGATGTTTTTGATTCAAAGTTGTCTGAGGATATCGATTATTATCCAGTTAGTACTATGGTTAACTCGCCTAGAAATAATAATATTGATTGCGTACAGACACTTATATTAAATTAAAATTAAAATAAACTTTATCAACAAAAACAATGATTTATTTTCAAAAAAAGTGATCCAAACAGGCCTCTCCCCTCGTTCCCACTTCTGAGACTTCAACAGCCTTTAAAGCCTTTTATCAAGTTTTAAAACCCAAGAAGACTTTTTTCTTTTTTCTTTTACTTAAAGATACTAGAGACATCTTTGAGTTTTGTTTTTTCTTTTTTGTGAACCCAACCCAAGAAGAAGTGGTTACTTAAATCACATAAAGTAATTACTAATAATTACCTTTTATCCCTTTAAGTTATTTTAGCTCTTTAAGATAGTAAAGCTCTTTTGAGGAAAATATTAGTAAATAACTTTTAAATTTTTAACCTCTTAAAGTTCTTTAAGTAACCTGCTCAATAATTTTATTATTCCGCCTTAAACTAGTTTACATAGCAATCTATATATTTTTAATTAATTAGCTATAAATACTGTTTAAACATACTCCACCGTTAAAGAATATAAAGAACAGGTAGGGTTTCTTTACCTTCACTGTTACGGTTAATACAAATCAACTTCATATTCATAAGGTGCAAATCTTACATTAATTCTTATAAACTGATATCTATCAATATAAGGATATGACTATGGAAGAAATAAATTTAAAACAGAAAGAATTCTGGTCTGGTTCAGGTGGTGATGTTTGGGTAAACAAACAAAGTGAGATGGATATTATGCTCAATCCATTGGGAACTAGAGCAATAAGTAAACTAGATCTAAGTAAAGCAACAAAAATAATAGATATTGGTTGTGGGTGTGGCGCAACTACTCTAGAAATTGCAAAGCAATTAGAAGAAGGAGAGATCATAGGGATAGATATATCCGAGCCTATGCTAGCTAGGGCAGCTAAAAATGCTTCTGATCAATCTTTATCTAATGCTAATTTTCAAGTTTTAGATGTGCAAGTTGATGATATGCCATCGGATTTTGATATTGCCTTTTCTAGATTTGGCGTTATGTTTTTTGAAGATCCATACGAGGCATTTTCAAACATATACAAATCTTTAAAAGAAAATGGTCAACTCAGTTTTGTATGTTGGCAAAATCCATCTTTAAATCCTTGGCAGAGTTTATCCTTACAAGTTATAAAAGAGTACCTCGATCTTCCTTCTCCTCCTCCAAAGAGTCCTGGACCCTTTGCGTTTGAAGATAAAAATTATATTTCAGATATTCTCAATCAATCTAATTTTAAAGATATAGAGATAGAAGATAATCAAGAAGACATTGTTATGTTTGCAGGAAAATCTATTGAAGAAGCTTGTGAGGACTACTTAACTATTAATCCCGTAGTGACTGAAATGCTTAAAAATTCAAAAGAAGAACTGAAAGATGAGATTCTTCAAGCATTAATTCTTAAGTTTTCAGAGTTTCATAATGGTGATGGACTGTTGTTTCCAAGTGCAACCTGGATAGTTACAGCAAGAAAATAGCAATTGTTCTTTTTTATACAAAAGAATTTATGTTTGCCCTTTTGACGAGACTGAGGGGCTCGCAATATTCGCAATGAAGGCTCCAACTATGCAAGCGGGATTTTTAACCAATGTTTGGTTAATTAGAAATTATTGATTTAAATACCGCTAAACTGTTTTCCAGAGGTAATTTGCCTTTTTACTCAAGTCAGTCGGTGATCCATAATTGTCACTGATATCTCTTGCCCATCCAAGCATTTCATTTCTCATATCTTTAGGGCAACTAACGTTTCTGAGACGTGTGTTCATAGTGTGTCTAAAACTATGAGAGGTTGGACAGTCAGTACCAAGAAGAGATATTAGTCTTTTCTTACAAGCCGCTGAGGCATTATCATTTTTTAATTTGTTATTCTCTTTACCTATATATCTTGGGAAAACATACTCGTTAATACACATTGGCAAGAGGTATTGCATCGAGCTCAATGAAGCTCCCACAAGAGGTATCAATCGTTCACTACTTTTTGTTTTAAGCTCTCGCGCATCATTTCTGCGCAAAGTGATATGGGGCGTTTCAACATCAAGATGAACATCTATGACCCTTAAACCACAGGCCTCACTTATCCGCATTCCGGTATCAACCATTAAATGAATAAGACAGGTTATATCTGCGTTAGTGGAGTAGGGTAACTCACGAAGTACTTTGAGTTGGTCACTATCAAATTCCTCTTTGTCTTTCTTATCTTTACCTAAATCTGGAATATTAAATTTATAAAATGGATGTTGTAAATCCTCAGCAAGGTCCATTTCTAGTGAAACTAAGTTAAACATGGCTCTGATTGATTTAAGTTGCCGCTCCACCGTGGTTGTTTTTTTAACTTCACATAATTTCCTGACGAGTTTATTGACGTCCACGCGTTTGTATTGCCCTGGAGGTTTATCTCCACATACTGCGATTAAGATATTTATTGCAGCTTTACATTCATTAACTTTTTTCTTGTTCTCACTCTGACCTCTCAGTATTAAGTACTCTCTTGGATACTGTGATGCCATCAACCGAAACTGCCCTGTGATTACACTCAAAGCAGAGCGTTGTTCCTCTGAAAGAGCGTTTAAGGGTAGTTTGTTGCCTTCCATGTAAGACTGATATTCATCAGCAGATAAGTTTCTTAACAAGGTATCATCAATACTTTGGAAGAAAATATCTCTTACTTCATCTGCCTCATGGTTCTCACCCAAGACATCATCTGGACTGAGATTAAACAGCTTTAAATGCTTCACTGCGGCTTCAAAGTTGGAGAGTTCCTCTTGTTTTGATAGGCCCTGTCGAAGACGTCTAAACTCATTCTCTATTTTTTGGTGATATCTTTCGCATACCTTTGAAGCGAGAACTTTGTCGGTCTGTTTCAAGGAGACTTCTATGTAAGGTTTATCACTATAATGCCTGAGTAAATCTTCAGGGACTCGACGTCGATAGTAAAAGGTTTTGCGGTTTGTTCGTTTGGCCAGGTATTTCATGTAAACGGTAAAAGCACCTAAATTTATCTGCATAATAGCTTAAACTCCTAAATGTGTGTACGTTTGTGTGTACAGTTGAAAGGAGAATATTCAGTAAGCTTAGGAATTCTGGGCCGTTCAAGCCAATATATGGCGCACTCGGCAGGATTCGAACCTGCGACCGCTCGGTTCGTAGCCGAGTACTCTATCCAGCTGAGCTACGAGTGCGTTTATAAGAACGGGAGTCACTATAGGGCAAGGGCGCTCACTGAGTCAATATAGGAACAAATGGGAGCAAAACTGAAAGTTTTAACGTGAGGATTGCGCTTATATTACCGTTTTAATGATATTGGAAGATCCATTGTATCTTTTAATTCTTCCATCACGACATAGCTTGTTGATTCTTGTACTGCAGGCAGCTTCAAGATTCTATTGCCAAGGAGCTCTCTATAGGCCGCCATGTCCGCAACTCGTGCCTTAAGAAGGTAGTCATAATTGCCAGAGACAAGGAAGCAGCTCTGAATATTTTCTAAGTCTATTACTGAACGCCTAAATTCTTCAAAGTTTTTTTGAGATGTATGGTTAAGCCTTATTTGAACGAAAACGACTAAACCTTGATTTAATTTTTGAGAGGATACTCGAGCACCATAGCTAAGTATAAAGCCGTCTCTTTCAAGTCTTTTGACTCGCTCGATACAGGGGGTAACTGATAAACCCACCTTTTTGGCGAGTTCTGTGTAACTTATACGCCCATCCTTTTGAAGAATTCTTAGAATGTTTAGGTCAATTCTTCCTAGTTTCGCCTCTGTCATCATATTACCTTTGCTAATGAACTTAATAGTTTATTTTAATAAAAATTTAAAAATATTAGTTATATTTTATGCTAAAAGTGGATAATAGTTAATAAATTTTTCTAAAAATAGATAATATATTAGTCAAAAAAAGAGGTCATTATGATTATAGGGGTTCCAAAAGAGATAAAGAACAATGAGTTTAGGGTTGGACTAACGCCAGCATCCGCTCGAGATCTAATAAAAAATGGACATGAAGTAATAGTTGAGAGAGGCGCAGGAGTAGCGGTAGATTTTACCGACTCGCAGTACACTGATGCAGGAGCAAAAATAGTGGGGTCCGCAGAGGAAATATTCTCACGGTCAAAATTCATCATCAAGGTCAAAGAGCCTCAACCCAAAGAGTGCAAAATGTTGAGTGAGGGGCAAATACTTTTTACCTACCTTCATTTAGCTCCTGATCCCAAACAAACTCGATTGCTAATTGAATCTGGCGCTACGTGCATTGCATACGAGACCGTTACAGATAATTTGGGTGGATTGCCTTTACTTGCGCCAATGTCTGAAGTAGCCGGTAGGATGTCAGTTCAAGCTGGTGCTAGCCATTTAGAAAAAACTAAAGGTGGGCGAGGAGTTTTGCTATCGGGAGTGCCGGGTGTCCCTCCTGCCAATGTAGTTATCATTGGTGGGGGTGTAGTTGGAGAGAATGCCGCATTAATAGCAATTGGAATGGGTGCAGATGTGACAATTATTGAGCGCTCAGTGCAGCGTTTGAGATATTTAGATGCCAGATTTCAGGGTAAAGCAACTTGTGTTATGTCAAACGATGATGCTATCGAAAAGTATGTTTTAAGGGCAGACCTTGTAGTGGGAGCAGTTTTAATTCCAGGTGCAAAAGCTCCCCGACTTATAGATCAAAACCTTGTGAAAAAAATGAAGTATGGCTCTGTGATGGTTGACGTTGCAATTGATCAAGGAGGATGTTTTGAAACTTCAAAGCCAACAACTCACGATGAACCCACATACAAAGTAAATGACGTTGTTCATTACTGTGTTGCCAATATGCCAGGAGGTGTTGCAAGAACCTCCACTATTGCACTTACCAACTGCACTTTGCCATATGCTATTAAGATTGCAAATAATCCAATTGAGACTTTGTTTATTGATCAACATTTGCAGAATGGATTAAATATACACAAGGGCTCTGTTACTCATAAAGCGGTAGCGAGTGAGTTACATTATTCGTATGTCCCCCCGCAGGAGGCACTTAAAATCTAAGAATAAATTAGTGTGGTGCCTGAGCAGTCATTATTATTCTAGTGGGTGCGGGATATCCTTCAATTGTTTTATCTGAGTCACTTGAGTCCAGAAAGTTTTCCAAGGACTCAAACATCATCCATTCGGTTGTTCTCTGCTCTTCTATTGAGGTGGTATTAATATCGACGACTTTCGGATTCAAAAAATTACATTTATCCAGCCATTCTGTTAGTAAAGTCGGCGTTGGTATTTCCCAAATATTTCGCATTTTGGCGTATCGATTTTGGGGCTGTAAAGACTGTCTGTGATCGTCATTGATGACTAAAGTCTCTAGAACAACTTGCCCACCTGGTTTGATGCACCTCATTATATTTCTGAGATGTTTTTTTGGATCTTTTCTGTGTGAGAGTACACCCATTGAGAATACGGTATCGAAAATTGGAAGACTATCCGGTAAATCATCGTCTTTTAGGGGAACAATATCTATTGGAGTATCTTTTTGTATATATTTTTTTAGAGCATAAAATTGGTATAAGAACTTCACAGATGGGTCTATCCCAATCACTCTTTTGGCCCGCTCATTAATCATGCGATGCATGTAATAACCATTTCCACAACCAATATCGAGAACTAATTTTTCCTCTAAAGAATCTATATTTGGTAATAAACGATCCCACTTCAAATTTGCTTTCCATTCACTATCGATATCGATTCCAAATAGAGAAAATGGACCCTTTCTCCATGGATGCAAATTTTTAAGGCATGATCTTAAGATCTCAGAATCATTGAGATTAATTTCTTTTGGATGGCCGATTGAAATTACTGAATCAATTTTATACGTGTTTGTTTTAAGCTCTGGTAATTTCTCTAAAGATGATTGCCAATATGGCAAGTCGCCCCATCTTTTTGTGCTCAAGTTTTCGGTTATTTTTTTTTCTAGTTTTGTTTGCCAATTGACATAGTTATTTTTTTTCATCCAATCGAATAAACACTCGTAGTCAATGCCTGAAAATTTCACCGAACTTCCTTTTGGAGAATAATTGTTACTTCCAAATAATAAGACAAAATTCTCAGGATCGATATTAGTTTGTGTACTCGCGGTTTATTATTTAGTATTGGGAGATTAAAGATTTGGGTGGGTATAAACATGAATGAGAGTGCAGTTCAAAGTTTGGAAGAAAAAATATGCTTTCTTGAAGCTGCTAATCAGGAATTAAGTGACGAAATATTGCATCAAAAGTCAGAGATGAAAATTCTTCAAAACATGCAAAAGAATTTACTCCATCGACTAGAAAATTTAGAGCATGTCGACAATACAAATCAGTTATTAGACCAAAATGAAATCCCACCACACTATTAAAAAATTATAAAGAGGGTGAATACAGATGCAAATTCTTGATAACAGTTTAAGAGATCAAATAGGAGAGACATTTGTCTCTCAAAAACAGTTCTCCGAACAATTAAGAAAATCAGAATATAAAGAACGGCTCCAAATACTTAAGCGGTTTGAAGAGGTTTTCAGAGCATCATTTGATGAGATGTATGAGGCGGCAGCTAAAGATTTTTGTCGACCAAAAACTGAAGTAGACATGACTGAAATCATGGTGGTTTTGAGTGAATTAGCGATAGTTAGAAAAAATCTAAAGAAATGGATGAAACCTAAGAAGGTTCTGCCAACGCTTTTGCTCTTTGGTACCTCATCACAGATTATTAAAGAACCCAAAGGGGTAACTCTAATTATTTCTCCCTGGAATTACGCTTTTAATCTTACATTTAATCCGATGATTTCAGCTATCGCTGCGGGAAATACTGTAATCATAAAACCGTCTGAGCATTCTCCAAACATGTCCAGAGTAATTGAAAAAATAGTATCGGACTCGTTTGAATCCAAGCATGTCAGTATATTTCAGGGAGATTCAAGTGTGGCAGAGTATTTAACCAATATGCCTTTTGATCATATCTTTTTTACAGGTAGTCCGGAAATTGGGAAGCACGTGATGTCTGCAGCCGCCAAAAATTTATCGTCTGTCACTTTAGAGCTTGGTGGGAAAAGTCCTGTTGTTATTCATGAAAGTGCAGACTTAGAAAAAGCGGCTGATGCAATTGTATTTAGTAAATTTTTAAATAACGGCCAAACTTGCATCGCTCCAGATTATTTATTAGTCCAAAACTCTGTGTCAGATGAATTTCTGAAACAGATAAAAAGATCTATCCTAAAGCAATTTGGGGAAGATGATCAGATGATCAATAATGATGATTATGGTCGTTTAGTAACAAACGCGCATTATGGCAGGGTTAATAGCTTATTAAATGAATCAATTAAAGATGGAGCTGATGTTGTTATTGGAGGTGTTACTGATGAAGCAGATAAATATATTTCTCCGACAGTAATAAGAAATATAAAACCAGACTCAGCAATCATGAATAATGAAATTTTTGGTCCATTGTTGCCCATTGTACAGTTTGAAGATATCAATGAGGCGATATTATTGATTAACAGTAAACCAAAACCTCTTGCTTTATACCTTTTTGGGTCTGAATCTGTCGTTATGAATAATATTATTAAATCAACGAGTTCAGGCGACGCATGCATTAACCAATGTGCTGTGCACTTTTTGCATCATAATCTTCCATTTGGTGGTGCAAATAATAGTGGAATTGGAAAGTGTGGCGGCGCTTGGGGCTTTGACGCCTTCTCTCATGAGCGAAGTCTATTGAAAGATAAATTCTTCCCAGCCTGGCTAATGAGACCACCATACACATCTCGAGTAAAGTCAATTATAAAGTGGGCCATAAGAATCAGCTCGTAAATGGTTTTACTGCTGTAAATGAACAGAAATTAAGATATTGGAACCATTTAGATATTGAGACAAAACCTCTGGATCTCATTCTCTGCAGGTGCATCTCTTCAGGTTCTGGTATTAAAACATCTTCAATGGAATCTCTTTTCTGACTGATCTCTAGATCACTATAGCCCTTCCATTTTTTGAATTGATGATGCAAGTCGATAAATAGATCATTATTCTTTTTATTTGGGAGTTTAATTTTTTCTGATAAAAGTAAGCAGCCGCCAGGATTCAGTCCATCAAAAATATTTTCCAATAGCTTCTCTCTTTTACATAGAGGAATAAACTGTAATGTGAAATTTAGAATAACCATCGATGCGTTGTGAATCGTGCAGTTCATAACATCATCATTTATGAGTACGACTCTTTCCTTATTTGAAGGAGTTAGTCTTTCACTTAATGTTGTTATCATAGATTTTGAATTATCAATTGCATATATTTT
This sequence comes from uncultured SAR92 cluster bacterium, assembly GCA_902515855.1. GTDB lineage: Bacteria > Pseudomonadota > Gammaproteobacteria > Pseudomonadales > Porticoccaceae > AAA300-D14. Next base: position 22,693 of record CABXWC010000010.1, on the reverse strand, counting down.
TAGATTTGTGCCTTGATTTAAATTAAGAACCGAGATTGTTGACTCGCCCAAAGAGCATCCAAGATCATAGATATTAGTATCCGGCTCAACGATTTGACTCGCAATAAATCCACATTCGCTTATTATCGTCGAGTAGCCGGGGACGGAACGCCGAATCATGTCTGGGAATGCATCTACCGTTTTCTGGTTGAATGAGAATTTAGAAACGGGCTTTTGCGGTTTTTTAAAAAGCGTATCTTGCTGAAAATTTGTCATAGTTGCTAAATTTTCACAGAGCTTTCAAAATTTAAAGTAGATGCTCCGTTTTCATTAGTAATGACTGCAGTATTGCAGTTCTCGGGAACTAAATACTTATTAGCTACTCTAGTGATGTCGGCATCTTTTACATTGAGTGTTCGATCTCTAAACTCTTTAATGGTTTGTTTGTTTCTGCCGTTTAACTCTGCAAAAAATGCTTGTTTTGCCTCTCCAGACGGCGAGTTTGGCTTATCCAGTGAGGAGATTACTCCTAATACTGACTCTTCTATCATCAATTTAGTAGGTGTCCGAGTTTTAATCCAATCTATTGAGTTATCGAAATCATCGAGTGTTTCTTTTATTCTCGGATCTCGATACGAGAAAAATCTGAACGCACCTGAATCGATGTCTTGCGACGCGCCTCCGCCATAGGCTCCACCTTTCTCCCTTATCGCTTGATGCAGATACCCGTTTCTTAAAATTCCCCCCAAAACTGCCAAGGACGCGGAATCTGGATGCCCCGAGGCAACGGTTGAGTATGCTCTGGAGCAGAAGTTAACCTGTGTATTTGTCGTGTAACACATATTTTGTTCCGACGACTTCTTCTCAAGATTTAAAATACCACTATTCTTATTGCTTTCGTGACTCCCAACATTGTTAGATTGGATGGTTTTGATGAAGTTGCCTAAATCCTTCTGTTCGCTTATCAAAAGAATATTGCGAGCCTGGTCTTTAAATTTTGAATGGATCAAGCTCAATTTGTTGCTAAGTTCTGAGTACTTATGTTTTGAGGGACTATTCATAATATTTTTTATGATGGAGAGACTTTCGATTCCAGACCACGTTTCTTTTAGCTGAGCCCAGAGGGAGCAAGATTTCGCGGCAGAAGACATTGCCATTAAATGACCACTACCAATTATTCCTGACTGTTTTGAAGTCTTAATTTGATTCATAAGCTCTTCAAGTCTTGATATCTCTGAAAACTTTACTGAATCAAGTGTTTTATTAATCAACTCATTAATTTTTTCTTGATTTCGTTTGAGTCCTTTAGTCGCAAATATTAAGTTGCCAATTAAGTGGTTTGGGTCACAAAGTGATGGCTTCACGAGCATCGATGCTGTGAAAGATCCAACTGTATTTGATTGCCAAAGCTGTGCTTCCTCATAATTCATATCTCCAACACCAACTTCTGTAACACAAGCGGTGTAGAGAGGAAGTAATTTTATTTCTTCGTCTGTTAAGTTTGGTGCCGGTATTACAGCATTTTGATAGACCACACCATTTGTTGCAGCATCATAAGCAATAATGGGCACAGGTCCCTCGACCTGACAGTTCTTTGTTTTGAAGTAAAAATCTTTGGGTATATCAGATATTTCGATTTTTGGGAGAATAGAAATATCCTCATCAAGATTTTGTCTTTCTTTTAAATCTTTCGCCATAGTTATAATTCGCTGAATTTCATGATCTGAAATATCTTTCCTGATTGTGATAAGACCTTCTTTTTCAGCTTCAATCTTTCTCTCAGCAATTGACGAATCAGGTTGAAGAGTCAAAGTTAGTCGATGATTATTGTCTAAAAATAGTTCATTTATAGATTTTTTCAAGAATTCTGGGTCTTCAATTTCGATCCTGAGCTCCGCCAATATATTGTCGATATCTAATAAACTTACCGGATCCCCACGATGAATGACGCCTGGCAGACAGGATAATATTAACTGAAGACCGTAGGGATAACTCGATCCAGTTATTTCTCTTTGTGATAGTTCAAGTTGATTCAAGCTTGCTATCAACTGATTTTTATCTAGACCCTCTTTGGTGATTTTTTTAAGCGTGCTGAGTATGAGATTCTCTATTTTTTCAGTATGTTTCAGTTCGGTTCCTTCCACACCGCAAACAAAGCACATCTCTTTCATAGAGTCCTCGAGCCCACACAACGGCGATGGTGCTTTCGCTAAGGGCGTCGTTTCAAGGGCATTGAGAAGAGGAGAACCACTATTATCAAGCAGAATGCTTGAGATTAAACGGTTCCTTATGTTGGCTTTAACGTCTGAGGAGGGATTTAACAACCATGCCATCACCACATGACAATTATTCTCAAGCTCATTTTCCCCAGCTGGGAAAAATTCCTGGATCCGTTTTGGGACGGAGAACCTTGACTCATTATTGACAGCTATATGTTGATTATCTTTGTCAAAATGCCTTAGGGCATAATTGTTGAACTTCTCTTGGTGATCAGCCGCCGCTATGTCACCAAAGGTAACAAAAGTCGCATTGCTGGGGTGGTAATGCTTTAGATAGAATTTTTTAAATTGCTGAAAGGTTAGTTTTGGAATTTCCTCTGGATCGCCACCGCTATTAAAATGGTATGTTGATTCTGAAAAAAGATTTTTCGTCAAAGTCTGCCAAAGAATTGAGTTTATTGAGCTCATAGCTCCCTTCATTTCATTAAAAACTACCCCTTTATGGACTAATCCTGATTGTTTATCTTCTGGATTCTCAAATTCTAATCTGTGTCCTTCTTGAGCGAAATCAAGCTCGTTTAGATTTGGGAAAAATACTGAATCTAGGTAGACTGTCAAAAGATTATCGAAGTCTTTTTTATTTTTACTTGCGAAGGGGTAGGCTGTCCAATCAGAACTCGTAAACGCATTCATAAAGGTGTTTAGCGATCTCTTCAACATAGTGAAAAATGGATCACGGACTGGAAAATTTTTGCTACCACAAAGCACCGTGTGCTCCAAAATGTGAGCAACACCCGTTGAATCCTCTGGAACGGTTCTAAAAGCGACCAGAAATACATTTTCTGTATTTTGAGATGATAAATGAATATGAATCGCCCCGGTTGCTGAATGCTCAAATTCTTGATATTCCAAGTTCAAACTTTCAATGCGCCTCTCTCTCAGAAATTTAAATGACGAATGGGTTGGAATACTCATATTCTTAATACTCGAATTTTAGGTTAATTAGTTCTAGGTTTAATATACATCTGTCTATACAGCATTAGATCTGTTCAGATTTCGGTATTGCAAGGGAGTCATTTTTTCCCATCTTTGAAATGCTCTATAAAAGGTGCTGGGTTCACTAAATCCTGTAAGATAAACAATTTCACTTATACTTTCGCTGGTATTAGTCAAGAGTTTTGTTGCGAGTTCATGCTTTAAGTCATCTAAAACATTTTGAAAATTTGTTTCCTCTAGCTTCAGTTTATGCCTGAGCTGTCTCGCAGTCATGCCATTGTTAGCAGCCACAGATTCCAAAGTCACAGAGTTTGTCTCAAGGAGACTTGCCATGCTGGATCGTATCTGTCTAACAAAATTATTTTTGTTCAACAACTCAATTGTTTTATCAGCAGTTTCTATATGCAGTTTCAGTAGGGTGGGTTCAGCGAAGATAGATTTATGACTGAGTACCGACTCATCAAAGTATAATTTGAAACTTTTAGCATCAAATTCAATTGGGCATCCAAAGATACGCTCATATTCTTGTGCACACGTATTTGGTTTGTGATTGAAAACAATTTTAGTTACGTTAAATTTCTCATCTGTCACTGAATTTAAAGATCTTACTAAGCCTACGACCATCGCTTCCGCAAGATGTGATGTGGCATTACTAAAATCTGTGAAATAGCTCACTAAATGTGGCTTTGGCGATCTTATAAATGACGCATGTAATGCATCACTAATAAGGCGTTGATACTTTAAAACTCTCTCGAGGCCATCTTCAAAACTTGCGCTACTTAAAATTAGATACTCTAATATTTGGCCTTTGTAGATTGGCATTTTTTCACCAAGATGTAATCCAATTGCTGGATCTCTAGATATTTCTACCGCATATTTCCAAAAAATTGGTTGCGCAGAAAAAGGTGTCCTCAGATTGGTTTCATATAATTTCGATTTATCAAAACCCGCTTTGTTTAAAATTAGATCTGCATCAACCTCGAGAGCTTTGAAGCCCTGATATGCAAGTCTTACGAGTGTTCCAGAATCTGTTAAATTCAATATAAGTTCTCTATAAAATAATCATTCTACCTTATTGACTTAAATGACAAAAGTGGATGTCTTCGATGCTACTGACATAGTCTTCAATTATATGTAAATTCGCACCATTCAGATTGATTTGTCAAATAACTACCCTACAGTGAGAGATTTTGAACTATGCCCAAGTTTCGCGTACCAGTAGAAGATTATAAATTCCTTTTTAAACATGTCTTTGATATGGAAGCTAATTACAAAAGTCTTGATTGCGCAGATGACTTTTCAGTTGATATTTTAGAGGCGATTCTTGAGGAGGCAGCTAAATTCTCAGAAAATGAACTGGCGCCCTTATATCAGTCAGGGGACGAAGAAGGATGTAGCTTGAAAGATGGAGTGGTTACTACGCCATCAGGATTTAAGGAAGCATACACAAAGTTTATAGAGGGAGGATGGACTTCTCTGACTGGTGAGCCTGACCTCGGTGGTCAAGGACTGCCCTCGTCAGTCAGTCTTGCAGTCAACGAAATGTTAACTACGGCCAATTGGGCGTGGGCGATGTATCCTGGTTTGAGTGAAGGCGCAGTCGCAACTTTGGAGAGTCATGGAACGGAACAACAAAAGAAAGACTATTTGCCAAAACTTATCGATGGCAAGTGGAGCGGCACTATGTGTCTAACGGAACCTCATTGTGGTACAGATCTTGGTCAAATGAAAACAAATGCAAAGCCAAATAACGACGGGAGCTTCTCAGTTAATGGCACTAAAATATTTATCAGTGCCGGTGAGCATGACCTAACCGAGAACATAATTCATATTGTTCTAGCCAAGCTGCCAGATGCACCGGCAGGCACAAAGGGCTTATCTTTATTTATCATTCCAAAATTTCTTACAAATGCTGAAGGAAAAGTTGGTGACAGAAATGGTGTGTATTGTGGTGCGATTGAAAAAAAAATGGGCATACATGGCAACAGTACCGCCCTACTCAATTTTGATAATGCAAAAGCGTTTCTGATAGGAGAACCTCATGATGGCTTAAGTGCCATGTTTACCTATATGAACGTCGCTCGAATCGGTACAGCAAGTCAAGGCGTGGCAGCTGCGGAACGATCATATCAGGGCGCTTCGGCGTATGCGATTGAGAGGCTTGCGATGCGTTCTCTGTCTGGGTTCAAAAATCCTAATGGTCCTGCGGACGCAATTATTGAGCATCCTGATGTCAGGAGAATGCTTCTCACGCAAAGGGTTATAGCTGAAGGCGGCCGAGCAATGATTACGCATGCCAGTCAGTATGCCGATTTGTATAGGAATGGGAAATCAACCGAAGATAGAAAGAGTGCTGAGCAAAAATTAGGTTTTTGCACGCCAATCTTGAAAGGTTTTATCACTGAACTTGGAGTTGAAGCTGCAAATCTTGGTATTCAAGTCTATGGAGGCCATGGATATATCAAAGAATGGGGAATGGAGCAGATATTTCGAGATAGTAAAATTGCCACTTTATACGAGGGGACTACAGGGATTCAAGCGCTAGATCTTATCGGCAGGAAGGTGTTGTTAGACAAGTTTACGCAACTGAAAATATTTTCAAAAGAAATCACTAAATTTTCAAGACAAACGTTATTAGCCTCAATACGAAAAGGTAATAAAGATTTTTTTTATAATTCTCTCAATGTTTTAAGACTTGCCATGAAGTGGAGATATTTGGCGTATAAAATTGGTTATGCCACCAAAAAAAATCGAGATGAGGCAGGTGGAGCATCTGTAGATTTTTTAATGTTTTCTGGCTACTTGTACATGGCATACATGTTCCTGAAAATGGTAAGAGTTTCACTTGATGCATCAGAAAAAAAAGACTTTGCCGCAGACTTTACCAAACATAAATTACATACTTCGCAATTTTTCTTCGACAAAATATTGCCTCGAGCCGATATGCATGCAAAATCAATATCTGCTGGATCTAATAGTTTAATGGAAATGCCTCTTGAGTATTTCGCATAGGGTTAGAGGATTTGTTTGAGCGTCTACAAATAAATTTTAATCAGACCGATAAGTGCTGACACTAATAATGCTAATCCAATAGTTTGTTGTATTGAGGAAATGTCTTTTGAAAGGATATACCTGTGGAGTCGATTTCCTGAAATATGACCTAGCCAAGCAAATGGAAGCAATAAGATTGCAGCGTCATAAAAAATTGGAACATTTGCGATAACAAAGGCAGTCATTTTTACCATTACCAGAAAAATCCAGAGCACAAAAAGTGTTTGCCTAAATTCAAAAGGCGGTATTCTTCTCAAGGCCACTGCCACGATCATAGGTCCTCCAATAAGAGAATTTCCGCTTACATACCCACCGAGAATTAGTAGTATTATGTCACTGACATTGGAGCTACTTTGAAATGGTTTTTTAAGTACATATGTGATTGAGTAAATCAAGATCAATATGAAAATAAGTGTATTGATTATGTCTTGAGGAAGGCTTATCAGTCCAATTACCCCAATAATTTTTGGGATGATCATTACACTGATTGCAAATTTAAGAAACGCCCAATTGACTTTAACTTCAGATGAACCGATTGTTGATGTTAATTTTTTGTTTGAATTTTGAATCAAAGTTAAAGGAGCAAAGAAGAGCAGGTGTAAGCCAATAATAGGTAAAAAAAATAGGGGATCATCATGGACTAAGAGAAGAAATGGTAAAGTAAACAGAGCCCCACCAAATCCAAATCCTGATCTTACAAAGCCACTCCAAATAAAAATTACAGCGAGAAAAAACCATTGAAGATAACTAAATTCCATTTGGAATGATTCCTGTTATTTATTTAACGTTTTGGTTTCTCATTTCTTACCAAATTGCCAAAATAACAATATTTAATCTAATTTTTAGTTGATGCCGAATTCTATAGGTGAGAGTTTTGTTTTGATAGATTAATTTCGTAACTTTTCACATTAATCATTGTCAAAGGCGAATTACTGGTGAGGTATTAAGATGACTGGATCTGATAAAAGTGAGTCTGATTCATTTTCGGCGATGATTGGTGCTGATGTAATGCCATTAAAAGGAAATAATATTTTTCGGTCATCAAAAACAAAAGAGCTAACGCCTGGGACTATCTTAAGAAGAGAGCTTGCAGAGGGTGAGAAGAAAAAGAGCTTTGTGAGTTTTGATCTGGAAAGTGCCATTTCCTTTATTGAACCGCATGCCTACTTAGATTTCAAAAGACCTGGTGTCCAACATGGTGTCTATAAAAATTTACGTCTCGGTAAATATGAAATTCAATCACAATTGGATTTGCATGGACACACTGTTGAGCAGGCAAGAAGCGCTCTGTGGAAATTTTTAAAAGATTGCGAAAATCACAATATTAGATGTGCAATAGTCACTCATGGAAAAGGAGAGGGTAGATCGCAACCAGCAAAATTGAAAAGTTGTGTTAATCATTGGTTGAGGCAATACAAGAATGTTCTTGCTTTTCACAGCGCGCATCGGAAAGACGGAGGTGTTGGATCAACCTACGTGCTCCTAAAAAAGAGTGAAATAGCAAAGGCTAAGACCGCAGAAAAAATGCATAAAAAGGGTTATAAATCATGAAATCCATGAGGAACTGGTGTCACTGTATGGCTCTAATAATTGGCCTCATAGGCGCAACGTTCGTGGATTCTGAATCATTTGAAGAATTAGCGCTTAATATTGATAACATAGATGACAAAACTTTCTATTTCGATGTGTTTTTGGGGAGCAGGAATATCGGATTTCACAACTTCTATTTAAAAAAAGTTGGTGGACAGATTCAAGTCATTTCTGATGCAAATATGACCTTTAAAGCCTTTTTATTCAAGGAAATTTTCTACGAACACAAGGCAGAGGAGTGGTGGGAAAACGGTTGTCTTCAAAGATTTTCAAGCGCAACCAATAGAAATTCAAAATCTATCGTCGTAAATGGCACGAGAGTTGGGGATCAGTTTGTTGTCGATTATGAAAATGAAGAAATGCGTTATGAGGGATGTGTCAGGAGTTTTGCATATTGGGCACCGACGCTTCTTCAAAGCGATAATTTATTAAATGTCGAGACAGGCAAAAACATACCTGTTGTGGTCAGTATCGATAATGACAGCAGTGGCGTTTCTCAATCGACCACAATAGAGCTGCCTAAAAGTTCGATCTCCTTGAAATATGATTCTGATGGAAGGTGGATTGAATTAGAAACAAGGCTTAAGCTATTTGGAAAACTTAGCTATAAACTAACTACAATTTAAATTTAGGGCTCTTATGAAAAATTTGCGATTATTGCTAATACCATTCTTATTTTTAATACTAAGCTCCTGTAGTGCGACTAAATCTATGCAAACGGTCTCCTATGTAGATCTCAATAGGTACATGGGTAAGTGGTTTGTTATTGCAAACATTCCAACCTTTCTCGAGAGAGGTGTCGTTAGACCGACCGAAACATATTCATTAAACTCGGACGGATCTATTGACACTAAGTTTGAATTTTTTGACGTCGACACCAAGGAATTTAAGAGTTATAACCCAACAGGATTTGTTTTAAATCAAGAAACAAACGCTGTCTGGGGAATGCAATTTATCTGGCCATTCAAAGCGGATTTTAGAATTATATATTTGAATGAGGATTACTCGGCTACGATTATCGGTCGAAATAAAAAAGATTATGTTTGGTTAATGGCTCGGACACCAGAAATATCCTCTGAGCTTTACCAAGAAATGATAAGGAAGGTCAGTTCAGTGGGTTACGATACTTCTTTAATTCAAAAGGCTGAACATGACAAAAGTTTTTAGAACACTCAATGGTTTATGTCTCTCGATTTTGCTCTTAATTTGTATGCCTGGATTTTCTTCTCCAGAGAAATTAATTCAAATCCATTATCAGGAAGTTGATTTAGCAGTAAAAAAAACCTTTATATATGAGGATTTGACACTACAACTTTTCGAGAACGATTCTCTGATAAAATCATCGAAGATTCGTTTGAATGACGATATGAAAATACGAAGCAGTTTGTCTTCTTTGGATCCAGTTTTGCTCCATCAGTTATCAATACCAAGTAAAAAGTATCGATATGATGGCGCTGCGATGGCAAGACTAAAACTTGTTTACATGACTAATAGTTTCACGTCTCCGATTTTTGACGCTGATAACCCGCCCTCTGAATTGAGATACTTAATACCTAAAATAAAAACTTTAATACAAGTTAATTGATTTATCCGAGAAAAGAATTCAACTGACATTTTGTTACCATTTCTTTAAGCTTATTGTCTAGAAATATAAATCGGAACCCACTTTGACATCACCGACTTATCTAACCACATTTGCCTTTTTTCTCTACATCAGTGTTGTTCTTTTTATAGGCTTCGTTGCTTACCGAAAAACTAATGATGCAACGGACTATTTTCTTGGAGGTAGGAGACTAGGTCCTCGAGTAGCTGCTATAAGCGCCGGCGCATCGGATATGAGTGGATGGACTTTGTTAGGGCTCCCAGGATTTGCATATCTTGCAGGTGCTGAGTCTGCTTGGATTGCACTTGGACTGATCTTGGGAGTTGCGGCAAGCTGGATCTTAGTTGCAGGGAGACTGCGTTCAGAGAGTCAAAAGTTGAATAATGCGATTACTATTCCAATGTATCTTCATAATAGGTTTCAAGCTCAAAAACCGTGGTTGAGAATTATTTCGAGCATGAGTATTTTATTATTTTTTCTTTTTTATGTCGGTTCTGGGTTAATTGCAGGAGGTAAGTTATTTAATGAGGTTTTTGGCATCGACTATGAATTGGCAGTATATGTCAGTGTGCTTTTAATTTTAGTTTATACAACCTTTGGTGGATTCTTAGCAGTCTCTTGGACCGATGTTTTTCAAGCCATTCTTATGCTAATTGCCTTAGTGAGTGTCCCAATTTTAGCCGTAAATCAAATAGGTGGAATCGATACACTTTTTGAAGAAATAGGGAGTAAGAATATTCACTTTCTCGATATTTTCAGTGATGTGGATGGAAATAATTTGGGCGTTATCGCTATTTTTAGTTACCTTGGTTGGGGATTAGGATACTTTGGCCAGCCACATGTTTTATCTAGATACATGGCTATTGATTCTGTCGCATCAGTTGGCAAAGCGACTAAATATGCTGTCTTCTGGGCAGCAACATGCTACACACTTGCGATTCTAGTTGGTTTAAGTGGCATTGGTTATTTCTCCGAGAGTATTGCCGATAGCGAAAAAGTATTTATTCTTTTGACAGACCTTTTATTTCATCCTGTGATTGCGGGATTATTTTTAGCCGCGATTCTCGCTGCAATTATGAGTACAGTAGATTCTCAGTTATTGGTTTGCTCTGCGTCCTTAGCAGAAGATCTTTATCCAATAATTAGAGGCAAAAGTATTTTGGTAAAAGAAAAATTAAGAATTGGAAGAATGTCAGTAATTTTTTTGGCATTATTGGCAACGCTGATCGCCTTGAGACCAGATAGTAAGGTTTTGGATGTTGTCTCTTATGCCTGGGCAGGATTAGGAGCATCACTCGGCCCAGTTATAATTTTAAGCTTGTACTACAAAAAAATGACTGAAATAGCCGCATTTATTGGTATATTTATCGGATCAAGCACAGTAGTGATTTGGGATATGCTCAATGGAAGTATTTTCGAGCTTTATTCTCTAGTCCCAGCTTTTCTATTATCAAGCTTTTCGATTATTGCCGTTAGTGGTTTCTATCCAAATAAAGATTAAGGCGACGACTCACATTTAGGCCTTCCAAGTCATATTTAGCGAGACTTTTTACTTAGCTGCACTTTACTACTTCAAATAGAAAATGTTCTGCAATTTAATAAATTAAAACTAGCTTTGTAATCGACCAATCATTCCAAAAATCACGTCTAACAGCACTAAGATCACTGTTTTGGTTCAATTTTTAAATCCATAGTTTTTCTTTTAATATTTATACTCTTTTGCAGAATTAATTACATTTTCTCCATAACGTCAATTCCAAGTAGATCTAGACCAATATGTAATGTGTCGGCGACAGAGAGACAGAGTCTCAGGCGGCTGTCTTTTATTGGAATATCAATATCTGACTTTAAAATAGGACATGTCTCATAGAAATGCATAAAGCTACTGGCAAGTTCGTAAAGATAAGAGCATAGGATATGAGGGTAACAGTCGATTGCTACTTGGCTGACTATTTCCTCAAATTGAATAATTATTAGCGCGAGTGCTTTTTCTGCATCTTCAGTTAGTGAAATTTTTGTACTTCGCTCAATTTCTCGCTGAGACCTTCTGAAAATACTCTGGATTCTGGTATAAGCATACTGAAGATATGGAGCTGTGTTGCCATCGAAAGAAAGCATTGAGTTCCAATTGAATACATAGTCATGAGTTCTAGTGATACTCAAATCCGCGTATTTAATAGCGCCAATTCCGACTTTCCAACTTATATTTTTGATTTCCTGTAAGGTTAAATCTTTATTTTTTTCATCGACTATAGACTTGGCTCGATCAGTCGCTTCATTCAACAAATCATTTAGTTTGACAGTTCCACCTGTTCTTGTTTTGAAAGGACGGCCACTATCGTCCATCATCATTCCAAAAGCATGATGCTCTAACGATGTCCCGCTCTTTACAAGACCTGCTTTTCTTCCAGCAGTGAACACCTGTTTCATATGTAATGATTGACGTGCATCGATAAAGTACAAAATTCTATCAGCAGCAAGTTCATTGGCTCGATATTTCAGGGCCGCAAGATCTGTTGTAGAGTAGAGATACCCACCTCCGGATTTTTCTATAATCATCGGAGAGGGCTTACCATTTTTATCTGCAAGTTCGGGTAAAAAAATAACTTTTGCCCCATCAGAGTCAATCGCTATCTCTTTCTCTAAAAGATATGCAACAAGTGGCTCTAAAACATCATTGTATGAGCTCTCTGGTTTAATATGCTCTTCCTTCAAACCCACATTAAGCTTTTTATATATCTCTTGGTTGTGAGATATCGAAACATTTATAAATTTCTCCCATAAAGATTTACAATGTCGATCCCCAGACTGAAGTTTTACAACATACTGCCGGGCCAATTCTGCAAACTTTTCGTCTTTATCAAAATGATTTTTTGCTTGTTGATAAAAATGTTCTAAATCGTTAAGAGCAAGCTCAATTTGCTTGCCTGTTTCGATTTGTTGCTCGAGCTCAGCTATCAGCATTCCAAATTGTGTCCCCCAATCCCCCATATGATTTTGTCTAATAACCGTGTGACCGAGAATCTCAAAAATACGGACAAGGCAATCGCCGAGTATGGTTGATCTCAGATGACCAACATGCATTTCTTTCGCTAAATTTGGAGATGAGTGATCGATAACAATCCTTTTCCTGAGTTCCTCAGGCACCTCAGAGATAATCGGTTTCGATAACTCACTTGATAAATAACTGGATGATAGATGGATATTTATAAAACCAGGACCTGCTACCTCTAGCCGGTCGGCGATACCCTCAAGATCTACCTTATTAATGATCGATTCCGCAAGTTCCCTCGGATTTGAGCCTATGCGTTTCGCTGCTCTCATTGCACCATTTGCTTGATAGTCCCCAAATTCTGGTCTACTACTCAAGGCAATTGTTGGAGAACAATCTGCGGGTAGCCCAAGCGCTGTCATCGCAACGGAAAATTTTTCTGTGAGAAAAGCTTTTGGTTTCAAAACTATGCTAAACCTATTTAATCAAGGAGTCCGCGTAATTGTAGAGATGATCATTTATATTTAATACCCTTAGGTTGCAAAAAATAGGTGTGTTGATATAGTTTTGTTACGTTTTAAAGAAATCTTCAAATCTTGTTTGTTCAAATCTAATCATAACTCTAGGGAGACGCTGTGGTTGAATCAGTAATTGCAGACGGCATAAATGTAATGATTTATGGTATGGGGACTGTTTTCAGTTTTTTGATATTGCTAGTTTTTGCGATTCAACTGATGACCATGGTCACAGGTATTTTCTCCAACTCAGAAGAAGTCTCCAAAAATGAGAGTATTGTTCAGAAAGCAAGTATTGACTCAGATACGATTGAAGCGATACGCCAAGGAATCGATCTTCATAAAAAATCAAAGCGCTAATAAATGGCGATTATTTTCAAATCATATTTAATAAACGGACAGCAATATGCAAAGTAAACACAAAGCGCTCGGGATAACCGAGGTTGTCTTCAGAGACGGCTCGCAATCTCTTCTGGCAACCCGAATGAAGCTAGATCACATTTTGCCAATTGCAGAGCAGGTCGACAATGTAGGATTTTATTCTGTTGAGTCATGGGGTGGAGCAACTTTTGATGCATGCATTAGGTTTCTAAATGAAGATCCTTGGGAGAGAATTAGAGAAATAAAGAAAGTTATGCCAAAAACACCTCAGCAAATGCTCTTCCGTGGACAAAACATATTGGGTTACCGGCATTATGCAGATGACGTAGTAAAAAAGTTTGTAGAAAGAGCAGCAATTAATGGGATTGAAATTTTTAGGATATTCGATGCCTTGAATGATGTAAGAAATATCACCTCCTCGATTGACGCGGTCAAGGATATTGGGATGCATGCGCAAGGAACGATTTCATACACGACAAGTCCTGTTCACAACAATTCTTTGTGGGTAGACATTGCGCAGTCGATTGAGGATGCAGGAGCAGATTCAATTTGTATCAAGGATATGGCAGGCTTATTAACACCTTATGATGGCTACACTTTAGTCACTGAGTTAAAAAAGAAAATATCAATTCCTCTCCAGCTTCATGCTCACGCAACTACTGGACTTTCTACTGCAACAATATTGAAGTGCGTCGAAGCTGGGATAGATAGGGTTGATACATCAATCTCGAGTATGTCGATGACTTACGGTCATTCACCCACCGAATCAATTGTCTCCATATTTAAAAATCAGACAAGAGATACGGGACTTAAGTTAGAAGAATTAGAGCCAATAGCTCAATATTTTCGAGATGTGAGAAAAGATTACACTGAATTTGAAGGAGCTCTGAAAGGAATCGATTCTCGCATATTAGCTGCTCAGGTCCCTGGTGGGATGCTAACCAACATGGAAAACCAGCTAAAAGAGCAGGGGGCATCTGATAAACTTAATGAGGTTTTAGATGAGATACCAAAAGTTCGAGAGGATCTAGGCTACATACCGCTCGTGACACCGACATCGCAGATCGTGGGAACACAATCAGTTTTGAATGTGCTTACCGGAGAGAGGTACAAATCGATTACGAAAGAGGCTTCTGATATCTTGAAAGGTGCGTATGGAAAAACACCCTCACCTGTTAATGAGATGTTGCAGAAAGATGTTTTGGAGGATGGCGAAAAACCTATCTTTTGTAGGCCAGCTGATTTGATCGCTCCAGAAATTGAATCGTTAGAAACGAAACTTGATATGTTATCTAAAGAAATGGAATTCGAGCTATGTTCGAAAGATAGGAAAATAGATGACGTGCTCACTTATACATTATTTCCGAATGTTGCAATTGAATTCTTTAAAGGTAGATTTGGAGCTAAGAATGTTGCTCTATCTGGTGAGATGGGGTTACCTAGCTCGAATAGTGAAAGTGACACAGGTACTTACACCGTCCAAGTGAATGCCAAAACATACATCGTTAAGGTGACGGAAGGCGGCGAAGTGGATAACGTTTATGAAAAAACTGAAATTGTTCAGACTGAGACTGAGACTGATTATGGAGAGCTTATAGAAATTAGTGCTCCCTTAGCAGGCAATATTTTGAATGTTAATGTTAGTCTTGATGATAACGTGCAGCAGGGAGATTCACTTTTGACTTTAGAAGCAATGAAGATGGAAACATCGATCACTGCTCCCTCGGCAGGCAGAGTTAAAAAAATTGAGGTTCGTCCTGGTGATGTTTGTGCAGCGGGTCAGATTCTTTTGGTGATATCTTCATAGGAGTAACATGATGGAGAGTTTACTTAGCCTTATAGCAAATTCTGGATTCGCGCAACTACAATTCGGCCAAGTTATTATGATTTTAATTGCTTTAACACTTCTTTTTTTGGCAATAAAGCATGGTTTTGAGCCACTGCTTTTGGTACCTATTGGCTTTGGAACTCTTTTGGTAAACATCCCAGGTGCCGAGTTCGATTCAGCACCCATTTATAATGCTCTGGGTCGTCTTGAAGAGCCAGGTGGCCTTCTTTTCTATATTTATGATGTAGGTATTTCGACGGGAATATTTCCATTGTTAATTTTCATGGGCGTCGGTGCCATGACTGACTTTGGACCTCTCTTGGCAAATCCAAAGACCCTATTGCTTGGAGCTGCGGCCCAAGTTGGTATCTTTTCGACAGTTCTTGGCGCTGTGACCTTAAGTCATTTCGGTATTTTTGATTTTACAATTCAAGATGCAGCGTCTATCGGTATTATAGGAGGAGCCGATGGACCAACAGCAATTTTTGTAACCAGCAAGTTATCTCCAGATTTATTGGGAGCGGTTGCGGTTGCGGCATATTCGTATATGGCTCTCGTTCCGATAATACAGCCTCCAATAATGAAAGCGCTGACCTCCTCAAAAGAGAGAAAATTTGAAATGAGTCAATTGCGCGATGTAACTCAAAGAGAGAAGATTTGCTTCCCGTTGATGCTGATTCTTCTTGTGGCGCTTTTTCTGCCAGATGCGGCGCCCCTTTTAGGAATGTTTTGTTTCGGTAACTTAATGAAAGAATGCGGGGTCGTTGATCGTTTGAGCGACACAGTGCAAAACTCATTAATTAATATAGTGACCATTTTTCTTGGACTTGGTGTTGGATCAAAAATGAGTGCCGAGAAGTTTTTAAATGTTGAAACAATGGGGATTTTAGGTCTTGGCGCAATCGCATTTTGTATTGGGACTGCAGCAGGCGTGCTAATGGCAAAGCTTATGAATAAAGTGTCAAAACATAAGATAAATCCTTTAATTGGGGCTGCTGGGGTTTCCGCGGTTCCAATGGCTGCGCGAGTAGTGAATAGAGTTGGGCAAGAAGAAAATTCGCAAAATTTCCTTTTAATGCATGCGATGGGTCCAAACGTTGCCGGTGTCATTGGCTCCGCTGTGGCTGCTGGTGTCATGATCAATCTTGTCGGATAAAATAAGACATGCTCGAACCAATAAAAGAAAAAATTACAAAAAAGATATTAGAAGCATTCGAGCCACAATTTTTTGAAATAACGAATGAGAGTTCGTCCCACGCAGTCCCTAAAAATTCAGAGAGTCATTTTAAAGTTGTTATAGTGAGTAAATCTTTTTATGACCTAAATTTAGTGCAACGTCATCAAAGGGTCTACAAAATTCTTGAGGATGAAATGAGCAATGATATTCATGCACTGGCTATGCATACATTTATTCCTGAGGAATGGGCAGAAAAGGGCTCCAAAGTGCAAAGT
This sequence comes from uncultured SAR92 cluster bacterium, assembly GCA_902515855.1. GTDB lineage: Bacteria > Pseudomonadota > Gammaproteobacteria > Pseudomonadales > Porticoccaceae > AAA300-D14. Next base: position 6,087 of record CABXWC010000010.1, on the reverse strand, counting down.
TCACCGAACTGTTTAGGGGGTGAATCCTGAATAATATTTTTGATTTGATGCGATCAATTCCAGAGGGTTTGTGACCAAAACCAGTTCATCGCATATATACCCCTATTCACCGAATTACTATGGAGCTTGAACCTTAGGCCGCACAGAATCATAATGTGCATATTGGTATTAAAATTTGCCGCAAAATAATAAAACAAACGTAGGGGGAGTTATGCATCTGCAGTCATCTGTGAGTCATCTTGGGTGGTTCAAGTCTTTTTTTTCAAATAGAGTTTTCAGTTCAGCTATCGCGATTTCGTTCTCGCTGATCCTTTCAGCCTGTGGTGGAGGTGGAAATTCAGTTACTGAGAATGATTTGCCTGAGCCAACAAGCGATGGAGTAGCTCCGGAACTAGTTTATGTTGAGATTAAACAGTCTGGTGAGAAGTTTGCATCCCCAGGCGGGGTGGCAAAATTGGGGCAAAACGTCCAAGTCAATTTCGAATCAAATGAAGCGATAATGAAGCCCATCGTTATGATCAATGATGTTGAGGCAAGCGTGTCAGGTAGTGTTACCAACTGGTCAGCGCTTAGGGAGATGACGGAATCCGACGTTGATGGGATCGTGACATTCCGAATTTCTTTCACTGATATCAGTGGTGTGGATGGTGTCGATGTTACTGCTGTGATAGGTAATCAAGATGAAGACGGAAACCCATATGAGAGTCAGGTCAAGTATTGCGCGGAGGGCTGTGTTGATCCTGCTGAAGATCCTTTAATAGGAACTTGGAAGCTCGACGGTGACGGTGCTGCTGGTGTTGGTCCTGCTCCTCTGAGCAAGGAATGGTGGTCCTCTACTGCAGGAAATGGTGCTGGTCCTAACGAAAGGGCCTGCTGGTTTGATGATGAGTATGTTTTATCAGGTAGTGGAGAATCAGGTTCCTTCTCAAATAAAATGGGTGGAGAAACTTGGCTTGAGGGTTGGCAAGGTGTTGCAGAAGGTTGTGGTGCGCCAGTTGCTCCGCATGATGGTAGTGCGGCTGCCACTTTTAGTTATGTTGAGGGTGCAGGTTCGATTGAAGGTGCTCTAGGTGCATTAACGATTACTGGAAAAGGAGCCTATCTTGGTCTAGCTAAAGCAACTAATGGCGCTCAAATTGGATCTCCAGGTGCTGCTCCAGATGCAATTACATACCAAGTCATGGCCTTGTCCGAAGATGGTTTGTTTATGACGGTGACGTTGGAAACTGATGGTGGGGTTTGGTGGACCTTTGAGCTCGCCAAGACGCCTCCATCTCCTGTTGAAGGTGCATGGCAACTAGACGGTGATGGTGCTGCTGGTGTTGGTCCTGCTCCGTTAAGCAAGGAATGGTGGTCCTCTACTGCAGGAAATGGTGCTGGCCCGAATGAAAGGGCTTGCTGGTTTGATGATTTGTATGTTTTTGAGGGCGGCGGTGATTTCTCTAACGAAATGGGTGATGAGACTTGGCTTGAGGGCTGGCAGGGTGTTGCCGAGGGTTGCGGTGCTCCAGTTGCACCGCACGATGGCAGTGCGGCTGCCACTTTCAGTTATGTTGAGGGTGCAGGTTCGATTGAAGGGGCTTTGGGTGAGTTAACAATCACTGGAAAAGGAGCCTACCTTGGTTTAGCCAAAGCGACTAATGGTGCTCAAATTGGCTCTCCAGGTGCGGCGCCAGATGCAATCACATACCAAGTTATGGCCTTATCCGCTGATGGCCAATATATGACTGTAACATTGGAGACTGATGGTGGAGTCTGGTGGACTTTCGATTTTGTAAAACTTATTCCCTCTCCACTTGAAGGCGCTTGGCAATTAGACGGTGATGGTGCTGCTGGTGTTGGTCCTGCTCCGCTAAGCAAGGAATGGTGGTCCTCTACTGCAGGAAATGGTGCGGGTCCAGAGCAAAGGGCTTGCTGGTTTGATGATAGTTACGACTTCAAGATTGGTGGTGTGTTCTCCAATGAGTTGGGTGGAGAGACTTGGCTTGAGGGCTGGCAGGGTGTTGCCGAGGGTTGTGGTGCTCCAGTTGCACCGCACGATGGCAGTGCTGCTGCGACATTTAATTACGTCGACGGAGCGGGTTCAATTGAAGGGGCTTTGGGTGAATTAACAATCACCGGAAAAGGAGCCTATATTGGTCTAGCCAAAGCGACTAATGGTGCTCAACTTGGGTCACCAAGTGCTGCACCAGACGCGATTACATACCAAGTTATGTCATTGTCCGCTGATGGCCAATACATGACTGTGACTTTGGAAACTGATGGTGGAGTCTGGTGGACTTTTGACTTAGTGAAAGGTGCATCTGCAGGCGGGACTGATCCTGCTCCAGAACCAGAACCAGAACCAGAACCAGAACCAGAACCATCCATTTATGCGGAGTGGAGTGCATTTGATGGTGCAGTGAAAGATGGTGACAATTACTCTTGGGTTGAAGGACAGGATTGGGCTGGATTTGAGAATACAAACACCTCATTGAACCCAATGTCATTCCCGTTTGGAGGTACGATAACCTTCTCTGCCAATGTTGGTGGTGGACTGGCATCTACTGAATTGAACTTTACTTTTGAGGCCAATAAGTATCCCGATAATAATCCTCAGTTTTCAGTGGGAACAACGGTTGATAGTGAATCTGAGATGAACTACTCAATTGATATTCCGGCTCAAGGTGAGCAAACTTTCAATTCGTTGCTAATGAAGCTTGGTTCAAGAGTTGCGGAGGGACAGTATGTAACGGTGAAAAATGTTCTTATTACTTCTAATACTTCTGATCCAACCGAACCAACTGATCCAGTTGACAATACGACAGAGCTAGTTACTAATGGAGATTTCCAAAATGGTATAACAGATTGGGAGGGTGGCGCTGCAGTCGCCACAAATATAACGTCATATTTTGCTGTTGTTGAAACAACCTCAAACAATGTTTATGACGTGAACCTTAGCCAGTCAATGACGCTTGTCCCAGATTCAAATTACACAGTGTCGTTCAAAGCGAAATCATCGATAGAGCGAACAATTATTGCGGGTCTAGGTCTGTACCATGATCCGTGGACTAATGTTGGTGAATCTGTGTCACTAACAACAGAGTGGCAGACATTTACCTTGGAGCAGACAACCACTGGCTTTGGTGATGATGATAGCCGAGTTCTATTTGACTTGGGTGGAGATCAAGGTGGTCAAGTTTGGATTGACGATGTCAGTGTTACCACATCCGAAGGTACAGAGCTCGTGACAAATGGAGATTTCCAAAGCGGCATCACTGGTTGGGCAGGAGGCGCAGCTGCGGCATCGAATATAACATCCTACTTTGCAGTGGTTGAAACTACTTCTGCTAATGTATACGACGTTAATTTGAGTCAGACAATGTCCTTAGTTCCGGATACTGATTATACGGTTTCGTTCAAAGCAAAATCTTCGATAGAAAGAACGATGCTTGCGGGACTTGGTTTATATCATGATCCATGGACAAATGTTGCTGAATCCGTCTCACTAACTGGCGATTGGCAGTCATTTACAATGACTCAAACTACCACCGGATTTGGTGATGATCAAAGTCGTATTCTGTTTGATATGGGCGGTGATCAAGGCGGTCAAGTTTGGATCGATGATGTTAGTGTTTTGGGGCCGGGTTCCTCGGAAACAGCAACTGAAATCAAGGTTGAGGCAGAGTCTTTCACAAATTCAGTCGATGTTCAGATAGAGAACGGTTCTACTGTTGGATATTATGATGCAGGCGAAGTTCTTGAGTATTCATTCACTGTTGAAACTTCTGGTAACTATTTAGCGAGTTACCATGTTGCGAGTCCTTATGACAATGATCCTGGACTCAATATATCGATTGATGGAATGTTGGTTGATAACCCAGCGATTACTAATACTGGTGGGTGGGGAGATTTCATGACATTTACTGGCAGAGTGATTGCGATGACCGCAGGTGAGCATTCATTGGCTGTGGAATCAGCAGCTGGTGGCGTAAATGTAGATTGGTATAGCTTCACACTCAGTGATGCAGATGCAAGTGAACCACCTCCGCAACCCCCAACTGAAAGTGAGCTTGGTACGGGAATGGATAATGTCCTTAACATTGATGAGGTTATTGACTTTAACTCAATGACAGCAGACTACGGCCTTGACGACTTTGGAGGCAACACAAGTACTGTTGTTGCTGATCCAACTGATGCGACTAACTCAGTTGTCTCGGTTATCAAGGGCACAGAGACGTGGTCTGGTACGACTGTTGCCAGAGGGAAAGTTGTTTACCCAATCACTGAGGCGGCACCAGGTATGTCAATTCGCGTATGGTCGCCGGAAGCGGGTATAACTGTTAAATTGAAGCTAGAGGAATCAGGAAATGCTGATAATTCAGTTGAAACAGATGCGGTGACTACCAAAGCTCAAGAGTGGGAGACTTTGGTCTTCGACTTCAGTAAACCAAGTGAGGGTACCTCGGCAATGAATGCGAGTCATGTATACGATACATTATCAGTATTCCTGAACTTTGGATCAGCCGGTACATCAGAGACTTATTACTTTGATGATATTAAGTACATAGGTGTCATTCCGCCATCGGTAACTGCTTCCAATTTAGAGGGCAGCTGGAAATTAGCACCAATAGCAGGTGCGTTTGCAGTCGGTGAAACTTCAGATAATTTGGGCTGGTACACTAGTTCTGAGGATGATGTAACGACCAGAGCATGTTTATTTGATGATCTATATATATTTGGATCAGATGGTGCTTTCTCTCTAGATTTGGGGACTGAGACTTGGCTCGAGACCTGGCAAGGTGTTTCAGAGGACGCTTGTGGTGCTCCAGTGAGTCCGCATGATGGCACTGCCACTGATTATACTTACTCAGTAACCAATAACATGGGAGTCGGGTACTCCACAGTTACAGTGAACGGTTTGGGAGCTTATGTAGGGCTTGCAGGGGTCCAAAACAATGGGGAACTCAAATCAGGCGCTGAATCAGTTACTTCTATCACTTATAACATCACTGAGATTGCAGCGGATGGAAAAAGTATGACAGTGCAAATTCAGTACAATGGCACTAACACGTGGCAGTTCAAATTCGTTAAACACGAGCCTCCTGTTTCAACAACTGATGGATTAGTATCAATTACAAAAGTGATTGAAACAAATGCGTCATCAAGTAATGGCTTCTTGAAAACGGTTGAGCTTTATGTAACGGGAACAGTTGATTTCGCTACTGCGAATGTTGTATTGAACTATATGCAAAATGGTGAGGCTTGGTCAGAACGTCAAATAGATCTGTCATTATTAGGATCACAGACAGACACCTATGTATATCTTGTCAGAGATCTAGCTGTAATGCAGGGAGAATTCCCAGCTACAACATTTACTGATGTTGAAACTGGTGCTGGTAACACCTTGGTCGTTAGTTCTTCGACAAATGGAGACGATGGTTACCAGATCGTTATTGATGGAACGATTGCAAGCCAGTTTGGAGCTACTGAGACTGATGGAACTGACACGGCTTGGGAGCATTTGGATAGCTTCGCGGAGCGAGTTCAGGGTTCAGCAGAAGATGGAACCTTCAATATTGACCATTGGACAGTTCAAGCTGTTAATTATCTAGATGACTACGGTACTTTCAATGGCGCAGCTGCTCTGGAAACGGTGATTACTCTTGGAAACTGGAAAGCGGCCACGTCTGCATCACCTTCAAGTCCTTATCCAGAAGCAACTCAGGATCCAATTGGAAATGGTCCTGATGGAACCCTAGGAAATGATGACGATGTCACAATTAAAGATCTACACACGGTGACTGATTCAGTAGTGGGACAATTGACATTTGTTCGTCCGCCTCTAAATGGTGAGGCACCTGAAGCAACGTGGGGTAGTGCGACTGGACGAGATTTAAATAGAGTTGGAACCAATCGATATTTTAGAAAATTCCAGTGGCAGGCAGCCAGTGATTGGTGTGTAAGCATTAGTGGAAGACTCGCGACAGCTGCAGAGGTAGCGGAGCACATACGCAATGGTGCAGACACCGGTATTGTAGGTCCTGGATCAAGCGGTTATTGGGAGTCTGATCTAAATTGGCCGCAACAAGCATCTCATTATTGGGT
>CABXWC010000009.1:0-37059 GCA_902515855.1 uncultured SAR92 cluster bacterium | reverse complement strand
TACAGCGCTTGGTGCCGCTTGGCTTGCAGGAAACCATGCGAGTATATGGCCAGGTGAAGCTGAGTTCGCTGAACATTGGTCCCCATCATTTAGATTTGAGACCAACATAAGTGGCTCACTCAGAAATGAAAAAATCTCGACCTGGAATAGGTATATAAAAAAATTAGTTCAATAAATTTATTATTATCTGATCGAAGTTATCTTGCTCTATTTAAAATAAATCCAACTAATAGACATAAGCAAATTGGCATCGTTACGCCGAGAATAATTGGATATCCGTAAACCAATGTAAATGAGCCTAATAAATCTTGGACTATTTTTAAAGAGACACCAAAAACGACTCCCAAAAATAGTCTATAACCCATAGTGCTATCTCGGAGGGGTCCCATGGCTGTCCCAACGGCTATTAGTGTTAGAGTAACAACAAGCAAAGGATTGAAAAGCTTCTGTAAAAAAGGTAAGAGAAAAGTTGTAGTATCGGTATCCTGTTTATCCAAAAAATCAATATGACGTCCGAGTGTTCTGATTGCTAGCGCCTCGGGCGGGAGAAAATTAATTGTTAGTATTTCTGGTGTTAAATCAGATATCCAAGGCTTTGTTACAAATTTCTCTGTGCTGGTGGACGACGAATTAATTATAGTTATAGATAAATTTTCCTCTACCCAGAGTTTTTCTGATTCATTGTATACGGCTCGACTAGCAAAACTCGCGCGTGAAAGTCGCCTTTCCGAATCAATAGTATATCTTGAAACTCCATAGAGAACTCCACCAGGGAATACTGCGCTTACATTTATAAATTGATCCCCGTCGTTTATCCACAAACCATCAACTGAAGTTTGAAACGAGGATCCTTTTCTCAAGTAATCTCGATTACCCTCAGCTTTTTGATCTAGATAAGGTGTGATAAATTCATTGCTGAGGCTTACCAGCAAAACCAACAAAAGAACTGGCTTCAAGGCGAACCAAAATATTTTATACTTAGAAATACCACTTGCACGAATAACAATCAACTCGTTCGAGGATGATAACTGCCCAATGCCAAATAAACATCCTATAAGTACTGCAAACGGAAAGTATTCAGATATGCTTGAGGGTAATGTTGTAAACACATATTCAAAAACACTCGTCACTCCATAGTTGTTTTTGATCATTTTTGACTCATCAATAAACTCAGCAGTAGCGTCGAGACCTACGATAATAAGAATTGCCAGAGCTATGGATTTTAGAACAACCATACCAATCAACTTTGATATAATTTTCAACCTAACTCATCCCCAATTTTTAATACAAAAAATTTTATCTTCTCCCAAAACATTATTGTAATTGCAAAAGTCAAGAATAATAAGTGCACAAAGACCAAAGCAAAATCACTCGAGATCTGCTCAAACCTTATTAGTCGAGCGACGTAATTTAGGGCACTGAAGTATAGGAAATAAATTAATATTGCTGGCAATATTTTAGCGTATCGACCCTTTCTGGGATCTGTTTTGCTCAAAGAAACTGCGATAATTACAAGGACAATTAACATAATGGGCAGAGACAGACGCCATTGAAGTGCAGCGGAGGCTTCAGCACTTTCTGATCGAAATAAGTCAAACGAAGACATCGCATCTACCTCTTTGCCTCGAATAACTTTTCTTTTTTCCGAGAGTTTTGAACCATATTCATTAAAAGATGTAACTTGATGATTATATTGACCGGGCATACCTTGAAATCGATATCCATTTTTAAGAACTAAATAGCTATCACCGTTATCCTCTGTTACTTGCTGAATCCCGGTACTCGCAAGCAAAATCACAAAGCCTTCAGTACCTTGTAGAGCCGAGTCATTAAATACAGATAGAAATACATTCTCCAAAACTCCGTTTTCAGACACCCTCTCTGCGTAGGTAACTCCTCTTTCTCCCGATAATTTATAGAATTTTTTTGGTGTGATTTTATCTAATTCACTCAGCTCATCTTGAGCCTTCAACAACAAATTAGCCTTTGAAGCACCAATAGGAGATAAATACAAACTTAAAGTTGCATTAAACACGGCAAAAACGAGACCAAGCAATAAAACAAATTTTAAAAGTCGTCCTAAAGACACACCGCTAGCCTGTAAAATACTCATTTCGTTTTCAGAATACATGCGTCCAAAGGTCAACATTATCCCCATCAAAAAAGCTAATGGAAATGCCAGTTCCAAGAACTCTGGGATCCTATAGCCAATAATTGCAAAAATAATCGCTGGATCTAGATCTCCTGACAATGCTGAGGATAAATATTTAACGAACCGCCCACTCATTAAAATCAAGAGCAATACTCCGCAAATCGCTATTGATGTTAATGCTATTTCACGGATGACATATCTAAAAATAATTGTCACGCTAAGGCCTCTTAACTTCGAGTAACTAAGCTGTTATCGTAACACGCTTTAAAAATGACTGACATTTAGGAGATTTAATGAAATTTTTAACCTCACATGCTGATATCAATAAAATTGATACCGATGCATTGGTTATTTTAACCGACAAAATACTTAGCAGTTCATCAAAATATATAGATGATAATCTCCAGAACTGTATCTCAAAGATGTTATGCGAGGGTGATTTTACAGGAAAAAATGGATCGTCTTGTGTAATTAGAAATGTCCAACCAAATATCAGGCGAGTAATCTTAGTCGGAAAGGAGAAAAATTGCTCCTTCCAAAAGAGTATAAAAGCTATCGAAAATGCAGCCATGCTCTTAATTAAAAAATATATAAATAGTGTCGTTTGGGTCATTGATGAAAATTATGGAAGTGGCGAAATAGAAATAATCTCCCGGAGTATTTTACAAGCTAATTACTCCTATAAAACTATCACGAAGACAAATTTGGAAAGTGTATGCTTGTGGACAAATGACAAAGAATCAATGGAATCAAGGTCAAGAGATTTAAAATATGGAGCGGCTGTAGGAAAAGGTATGAACACTTGTAGGCACCTTGGAAATATGCCCGCAAATCTCTGCACTCCAAGATTTTTGAGTGAGCAAGCAATCTCTATTGCTAAAAATCACGATAATGTTGAAGTTGAAGTAATGGATGAAGCTCAACTTGAAAAATTAAAGATGATGTCACTTTTATCAGTAGGTAATGCATCCGAGCAAAAAAGTAATTTAATCACGCTGAAATACAAAGGTGCATCAGATGACCTAAAGCCAATTATACTAGTTGGCAAAGCCGTTACTTTTGATACTGGTGGCATTAGCCTTAAACCGGGGCGAGGAATGGATGAAATGAAGTTTGATATGTGCGGAGGTGCTTCCGTTTTGGGAGTAATTTCAGCACTAATTGAGACAAAACTACCCGTAAATGTAATAGGCCTTGTGCCAGCTGTGGAAAATATGCCCGCAGGGAATGCCACGAAACCGGGCGATGTCATTGAAAGTATGTCAGGCCTAACAATAGAAATACTAAACACTGATGCAGAAGGAAGGCTGATCCTTTGCGATGCACTTACCTATGCTAATCAATTCGAGCCAACTTATGTAATTGATATTGCAACTTTGACGGGAGCAGTCATAGGTGCGCTCGGTAAACTTACAACTGGAATACTCTCTAACAATGATGAACTTGCCCAACTTCTTTTGCAAAGTGGAACTTCCTCTGGCGACAGGGCTTGGCAGCTGCCAATTTGGGAGGAGTATGATGAGCAACTAGAGAGTAATTTTGCCGATGTTGCAAATATTGGAGGTGAAGCAGGGACTATTACCGCTGCATGCTTTTTGTCAAGATTTACTAAACAGTATAAATGGGCACATCTTGATATTGCCGGGACGGCTTGGGTTTCCGGGAAAAAGAAAGGAGCTACCGGAAGACCAGTTCCGCTTTTAATGGAATTTCTCAAGACACAAGCTTTTTAGAATAATTTCTCGAATACTTGAATGACTAAAATCGACTTTAAAAAGTTTGGTAACTCTGAATCAGAAATTCTAACGTACTCATTTTTTGCCATTAAAAATAACTACTTCAAAGGAAGTCACATTCTCTGCCTTACACCGAGCGAAAACTTTTCATCAAACCTTAGCAATGCATTATGGACTTATGAACCTCAAACGTTCATTCCTCATTGTATTAGCAAGTCCGATGAAGTTGTAAGCATTACTCACCTACCTGAACCAAATCATCACTCTCAAATTCTTTTCAATTATCAACAAGAGATGCCTGATTGGTTTAGCCGCTTTGACCAAGTAATTGAAATCATTCCATCTGACAAAGACTCAATAAAAACAAAACAGAATATTTATTCCTGCTTAAAAAAACTTGGTTACTCGCTCAGTTTTGAAGATCTGTCAACGTAATTCATCTAAGTAATTGTGAAATCCTTTTCTTGCTAGCAGGTTAAGTTGTCAGGACTTATAATTGTTGGCTTAAAAATATTAAACAGACGCTATAAATAATGGATAAAACATTCAACCCAAAGGAAATCGAGAACAAGTGGTACTCGTATTGGGAACAGAGTGGATTCTTCAGACCTAAAGGGTCCGGGGATCCTTACTCTATTGTGATACCACCGCCAAACGTAACCGGCACTTTGCATCTTGGTCATGCTCTCCAACACAGCATAATGGACGTTTTAATAAGACGCGCTCGAATGCAGGGCAAAGATACACTATGGCAAGTAGGTACCGATCACGCTGGAATTGCAACGCAAATGGTAGTCGAAAGAAACCTGATGGCTGAGCAAGGATTGTCAAAGAATGATATTGGAAGAGAGAATTTTATTGCAGAAATTTGGAAATGGAAAAATCAGTCGGGTAATACCATAACGCAACAAATGCGTCGATTAGGCAACTCTGTGGATTGGCAAACAGAAAAATTTACAATGGATAAAGATTTTTCGAACGCAGTCATCAAGGTATTCACCAAACTATATGAAGATGGACTCATTTATCGAGGTAAAAAACTAGTAAATTGGGATCCCAAACTCAATACAGCAATCTCTGATCTTGAGGTAGAGAATCGAGCTGTTAAGGGGAAGATGTGGAATATCAAATATGCGCTGGATGGGTCGCTAAATGGGAAGAGTGGGCGTACTTTTATTGTAGTAAGTACAACCCGACCAGAAACCTTTTTTGGTGATACAGCTATCGCAGTAAATCCAAAAGACAGTCGCTATGAAAACCTAATAGGTGGTTACGCCATTCTCCCTATCACTGGAAGAAAGATACCAATTATTAGCGATGAGTATGCAGATGCAGAAAAAGGCACCGGATGTGTCAAAATAACACCGGCGCATGATTTCAATGACTACGAAGTTGGTCAAAGACATAAGCTACCGATGATTAACATTTTTACATTGGATGGGAAAATTAGGCCTGTGCCGGAAGTCATGGCAAGTGATGGAAAACCCGATACTCAAGTTAACTGCAATATACCCAATGAATACCACAACCTTGATAGATTTATTGCGCGAAAACAAATAGTCGAAAGATTGCACTCAGACGGTAGCATACAATCCATCGATGAACATGAGATGGTTGTCCCATACGGAGATAGAGGCGGTGTCGTAATCGAACCAATGCTCACAAATCAGTGGTATATCAGCATGAAAAAACTTGCAGACGCCGCGATAAAGCTGGTGGAGGATAGACACATTGAGTTTATACCATCTCAATATGAGAATATGTATTTCTCATGGATGAGAAATATCCAAGATTGGTGTATTTCAAGACAGCTATGGTGGGGTCACAGAATTCCCTCATGGTACGACGATAATGGTAATCACTATGTTGGTGAGAACGAGGCATCTATAAGGGAAAAGTATAAATTAACAGATTGTAATCTTCATCAAGATGATGATGTTCTTGACACATGGTTTTCTTCCGCACTTTGGACATTTGTCACTCAGGGGTGGCCATCGCATTCTGGCGAGCTTCAAAAATATCATCCAACATCAGTCCTTGTAACGGGCTTTGATATTATATTCTTTTGGGTTGCACGCATGATTATGATGACAAATCATATTCTTAAAAATAGTCAAGCAAATCTAAACATCCCATTTAAAAAAGTCTACGTCCACGGACTTATTCGTGATGAAAGTGGACAAAAAATGTCTAAGGCGAAAGGTAATGTGCTGGATCCATTAGATATGATTGATGGTATTAGTTTAGATACTTTAGTCTCAAAGAGAATTAAAAACCTAATGCAACCTCAATATGCTGATAAGATTGCCGCTAGAACCCGAAAACAATTTCCGCATGGAATAAAACCTCATGGAACTGATGCACTCAGATTTACTCTTTGTGCACTAACGTCAACTGGGAGAGATATAAATTGGGATATGAAAAGATTAGAGGGATACAGAAATTTCTGCAATAAGCTTTGGAATGCGTCCCGCTTTGTCTTAATGACATGTGAAGAACCTATTACACCAGACAAGTTACATAACTTGTCGACACCAGACAAATGGATAGGATCAGTTCTTCAAAAAGCAATTAATGAAGTCAACAATGCGCTTGATAATTTTCGATTCGACATCGCGACTCAAGTGCTTTATGACTTTGTCTGGAATGAATATTGTGACTGGTATTTAGAGATGGCAAAAATCACCATTTTGGATAACAAGCAAAAAGGAGTCCGAGAATCTACAAAAATATCACTTTTAAAAACGTTGGAAATAATTCTTCGGCTTGCACATCCTTTTCTACCATTCATAACGGAGGAAATATGGCAAAACATGCCCTCAACGATCCAAAATAATAAATCAAACAAAAATACAATTATGCTACAAAGTTATCCTACAAGTGGTGAGCACAAAACTTGCGTAACCTCTGAAAAAGAAATTGCTCGGTTGAAGATAATTGTAACTGCAATAAGGAATATCAGAAGTGAATTGCAAATCAATCAATCCCAAAATCTAAATATCTATATTTATACAGTTAATGAAAAAGAAAAAGAGAGAGTAATTAGTTTGCAGCATTACATCAAAAAACTGGCGAGGGTAGGCAGGATCGAGTGGATTCAAAGCAAAAATAATCTTTCAAATTCTGCAACAGCTGTTATCGATGATATGGAAATTTTTGTTCCGTTGAAAGGTAATGTAGATATTGCGCAAGAGGTGTCAAGACTAGAGAAAGCAGTTATAAAAGCGACTCAAGAAAAAAGTCTTCTTGAGAAAAAGCTGGGTAATGATAAATTCATGAGCAATGCACCAGCGAACGTCATCAAGAGTGAATCAGATAAACTCAGTAAGGTTACAAGTGTTCTTAGAAGGCTAGAGGATCAATTGAGTTCTCTGAGTTGATGACATGGGAAAGTGCAGAAGCTTAAACTAAGAAACCTATTTCAGTAATCGACTCTTCTTCGCAGCTCTTTCCCAGGTTTGAAATAAGGTACGAATTTACCAACTAGATCAACTGCAGCGCCAGTCTTTGGATTACGTCCAATGCGAGGTGCTCTGTAATGAAGACAGAAACTTCCAAATCCTCTGATCTCGATCCTCTCATTGTTAGATAGAGAAGCCACCATCCGGTCAAGAATCATTCTCACCGCCATTTCAACGTCTCGCGGAGGAAGTTGCTCTTGATTCGACGAAATCTTATCTATTAGTTCTGACTTAGTCATCCCGTAACCTTAACAAAATAACATCGCCGAGTCATTAGCGTAGAGTTAATTAGAGGGGATAAATCTCAGTATGAAACTGCTATTTATCCATTTGTGCCTTGATCAAATCGCCAATCGTTGCAGCTCCTGACTCACTAGTGTCCGATTCACTGTCCTTATGAGCTTTGACTGCCGCCTTTTCTTCAGAAAGATCTTTTGCCTTCACAGATAAAGAAATTGTTCTGTTTTTCTTATCAAGACTTATAATTTTCGCCTCTATCTCATCGTCAATCTTTAAAGCAGTAGTCAGATCCAACGTCTTTTCTCTTGAGAACTCAGAGGATTTTAGTAAAGCTTCGACACTCTCTGCTAAAAGAATTACCGCAAGCTTTTCTTCTACTTTTGATACTTTACCTTTGACAATTGAGCCTTTTTCATTTTGGGCTATATAGTCGCCAAACGGATCCTCTGAAAGCTGCTTAATTCCCAAAGAAATTCTTTCTCTTTCCGAGTCAATGCTCAAAACTGCGGTCTCAACCTCATCTCCTTTCTTATAGTTTCTTACAGCTTCCTCTCCATCGTCATGCCAAGAAATATCTGACAGATGAACAAGTCCATCTATACCACCCTCAAGACCTATAAAAATTCCAAAATCAGTAATACTTTTGATAGTTCCAGACACTTTATCGCCCTTCTTTTTAGTAGACTCAAAATCACTCCAAGGGTTAGAGAAACACTGCTTGATACCCAAAGAAATTCTTCTGCGCTCTTCATCAATTTCAAGAATCATCACGTCTACCTCTTGGCCCAAATCTACAATCTTCGATGGATGTACATTTTTGTTTGTCCAATCCATTTCGGACACGTGCACTAAACCCTCCACACCATCTTCCAATTCGGCGAAGCATCCGTAATCTGTTAAATTGGTTATCTTAGCTTTTGTTTTTGCTCCTTGTGGGTATCTTCCTTTGATGTCTCCCCAGGGATCTTCACCCATTTGTTTCATTCCAAGCGAAACTCTGTTTCGTTCTCGGTCAAATTTAAGAACTTTTACATCGATTTCATCCCCTACATTGATCATCTCTGATGGATGTTTAATTCTTTTCCATGACATGTCCGTTATATGCAAGAGCCCATCAACTCCACCCAAATCAACAAAAGCACCGTAATCTGTTAAATTTTTAATCACGCCTTTCACATTATTCCCTTCTTCCAATGTCTCAAGAAGTGCATCTCTATCTGCGGTGCTCGCGCCCTCCATCACTGCTCGTCTACTTACAACGACATTATTACGCTTGGTATCAAGTTTTATTACTTTGAATTCCAGATCAATATTTTCGAGATGGGATATATCTCTCAATGGTCGTACATCAACGAGAGAACCCGGTAAGAACGCTCTCAATCCTCTTAGCTCTACCGTAAAACCGCCCTTTACTTTGCCGGTAATAACACCTATAACCGTCTCATTTGATTTATTTGCTTCCTCAAGCTCCAACCACACTTCAGCTCTCTTGGCTTTTTCTCTAGAAAGCCTTGTCGCCCCAAATCCATCCTCGACTGCATCCAACGAAACTCTGACCTCATCTCCAACAACAACTTCGATCTCTCCCTTGTCATTAAGAAATTGTTCAGCCGGAATTACTCCTTCAGATTTTAGACCAGCGTGAACGGTAACCCAGTCTTTATCTACATCAATAATCGTACCAATAACTATTGATCCGGACTTCATTTCGACAGTTTTTAAACTCTCTTCAAATAATTCTTGAAAACTCTCAGACATATAAATTTCCTACGGCGCTCGGAATGGCTTTATACTCAACCATCTCCGTTTCGAAAACACTGGGGTTACAGATTCCTCAGCTACGTTAATAAAAACTAGAAACATTCTGATTTGATAAATGTTTGTTAGCATAATTTACTTTCATCAGGTCGCCCTGTAGTGCTTAATAATTTCGTCCTTTACCTCTTCAACGGTCATATTGGACGTGTCAATAATTATTGCATCCACTGCTGGAACTAAAGGTGAAATCTTTCTTTCACTATCAGACCTGTCTCTCGAGGCTATTGACCTCTCGAGGTCGCGAAGACTAACACTTTCACCTCTACCTAGCAACTCTTTATGTCTCCGATACGCTCTGGCTTCAGGGCTTGCTGTGATGAAGATTTTTAAATCTGCATCTGGGAAAATTACCGTTCCCATATCTCTGCCATCAGCAATTAAGCCATTTCCTTTCAAATAACCCCACTGAATCTTGTGAAGTATTGCTCTGACTGACTCTAATTGCGCAACTTTTGAGCTAACAACACTAATCTCCTCTGTCCTTATTGAATTACTGACATCAAATCCATTCAAAAATATTTTATTGTCTTCTGACGAGAATTCTAGATTCATATTGCGGGCGATCTCTTCAATATTACTTACATCACTGAGCGCGATGCAGTTTTCGATCACTAGTATCGCAACTGCTCTGTATAAAAGACCACTATCGAGATAGCTAAAATTTAACTCTCGCGCCAAAAGCCTTCCAACTGTTCCCTTACCAGACCCACTAGGACCATCTAGCGTTACAATTTTCACTTAGCGCATCTCAGAGTCGATCCGCATTCCTAGTTCTTTTGCAAGATCAATAAAATTTGGAAATGATGTAGCTACATTTTTACAATCCTCAATTAACACTTCACCTGATGATCGAATAGCTGCAATTGAGAAAGCCATTGCAATTCTATGGTCGTGATTACTTTTTACCGTCCCGGATCCAATTTCGCCACCGATAATCTTAATTCCATCATCATAAACTATTGTTTGAATACCTAAAGTTTCTAAACCTTTCGCCATACTCTCTATTCTGTCACTCTCCTTTACTTTAAGTTCCTCTGCCCCTCGAAGAATAGTTTCTCCGGATGCACAGGCCGCAGCGATAAAAATAATAGGAAATTCGTCTATCGCCAGAGATATTTGGTTCTTGGGAATTTTGATACCTTTCAGAGTAGAGTACCTTACTTTCAAATCTGCGGTCGGCTCAAATAAATCATGACGCTCATTGATCACTTCGATATCTGCACCCATCTTTTCGAGTATGTTCAAAATGCCAATCCGAGTTGGATTAATTCCGACATTGCAAATAGTAATATTTGAGTTCGGGCAAATTAATGCAGCGACAATAAAAAATGCGGCAGACGAGATATCACCGGGCACATCAATCCTTGTACCCCTGTAATCTTTTCCACCCTCAATCTTTATACAACCAGAGACATTTGAAGTGATGCCACATCCAAACGCAGACATCATTCTCTCTGTATGATCCCTTGTAATAACCGGCTCCTCTATCGTTGAGACTCCCCGAGCATACATCGCCGCTAGTATCAAACTAGACTTCAATTGAGCACTGGCAACCGGAAGCAAATAGTTAATCCTTGTAAGCTTATTCGTTCCAGATATATCGACAGGCGGTGTTCCTTTTTCAGTAATCTCTATCACAGCACCCATATCTGAGAGCGGATCCGTCACTCGGCGCATGGGTCTTCCTGAAAGAGACTCATCACCCACTAGCCTTGATCTGAAAGGTTGTGCACTTAGAAGCCCGGTAATAAGACGCATAGAGGTACCGGAGTTCCCCAGATAAATATCACCTTTCGGCGCAGATAGTCCATACAAACCCACACCATGTATCACCAATCTACCATCTTGGGGACCCTCTATCACAACTCCTAGATCTCTAAACGCATTTAAAGTTGCTAAACTGTCTTCACCTTCTAAAAATCCATTTATCTCCGACATTCCATTTGCAAGAGAGCCGAAGATGATTGACCTGTGTGAAATTGATTTGTCGCCTGGAACTTCAATTGTTCCTCTAAGGCCAGTAACAGACTTGGCTCGATAATCAATTAAACTGCTCATTTTATTTTTGCTATTTTTTTTGATATCTCGAGCCCTGTTAAATGTAGCGATCAAATATGATGAATCTTTATTTGATACTGCAGAACGCAAATCATTCAAATTGTGAATATATCTGTCCATAATCTCTAAAACAGCGTCTCTATTTGTAACTGCTATATCATGCCACATGGTTGGGTCACTAGCTGCTATGCGAGTAAAATCTCGGAAACCGCCTGCTGCATGATCAAAAATACTGTCAGCATTTTTTTCTTTAGACAAAGTGTCAACGAGCGAGTAAGCAAGATAGTGTGGCAAATGACTTGTGGCCGCAAAAACATTGTCGTGTTCATCCGGAGTCATTAGGCGAACATCAGCTCCCAATTGTTCCCAAAGTGTTTTAACAACGTTGATGTGTTTACTTTGAGTTTCTTCAACAGGAGTTATTATTACCTTATGCTCCTCAAACAACTTGGAATTTAAAGCATTGATGCCACTTTTTTCAGAACCAGCTATTGGATGTCCCGGTACAAAAAAATCAGGTATATATCCATAAATTGATTCGGCAGTTTCTATTACACTTCCTTTAACACTCCCTAAATCAGTTATGGTCACAAACGTTGGTACTGATTTACAGCATTCCGAGAGGATGGATGGAAACGATAAAATAGGAACAGCTAAGACTATAACGTCTCCGTCTCTAAATTCATCCGCAAGTTGTGAAATACTATCCTCGCTTCTATCAATAACTCCTTTCTTGAGAGCGATTTCAATTGTAGATTGTCTCCGACTAATTCCGATAACTTGTCCTGCCAATCCTAACTTTTTTGCAGCAGCACACAAACTAGACCCCAGCAGCCCAAGACCTATAACAACCAACTTATTTATTTTATACGCATTGGAATTAGGAGTTTTGTTCATCAGCTGAGTCTTTAAAGAATGATTTATAAAACTGCTCGAGGGTAAGATCCAAGAATTTTAAGATCAGCAACCTGATTTGTTAGCTCGTTGATTACTTTTTTGACTGACTCTTGCTCTAAATGGCCTACAAAATCTATGAAAAAAACATATGACCACTTGCTATTTCGAGATGGTCTGGACTCCAGTCGAGTCAGATCAACAGAATATTTTTGAAAAGGTTTCAACAAATCATGCAATGCACCAGGTTTATTGTGAACTGAGACAACGATCGAGGATAGGTCATCCCCGCTGGGTGCAACATTTTCCAAACCGATTACCAAAAAACGTGTCGAGTTGTCAGGTCGGTCTTCAATTTTTTCCCATAATTTCGTTAATCCATATAAGTCACAACACATATCACCAGCTATAACAGCCGAATTCCATTCTCCCTGGACTCTTTTGGCGGCATCTCCATTACTCGCCACAGCTACTCTTTCAATATTTGGAAAATTCGAATTCAACCATTTCCTGCATTGCGCTAAAGATTGCGCATGGGAATATACCCTTGTGATATTCTCGGGTTTGGTATTGCTTCCAATCATAAAATGATGATGGATACGAAGCTCTATCTCTCCACAAATTTTAATCGAGGAATCAATAAAGCTATCTAGAGTATGAGTTATTACACCTTCGGTGGAATTCTCAACCGGAACTACCCCGTATTGGCAGGCTCCAGAGAGAACTTCGCGAAACACTTCATCAATAGCCGGTTTTGGCAAACTATGAGCATAATTACCAAAGTGCTTTAATGCAGCCTCTTGAGTAAATGTTCCCTCTGGACCTAAAAACGCTACTTTTACTGGTTGCTCCAAAGAAAGGCAGATCGACATTATTTGTCGAAATAAACCTGCCATATCCTGATTTTTTATAGTACCGTCATTAGCGTCCATTATTTTTCTCAGAACCTGTGACTCTCTCTCAGGCCTGTAGAAGTGCCTATCACCCTGACTTTTTTTAATCTCCGCAACTTCTTTCGCTAATTTGGCACGCTCGCTTACAAGTGCCATTATTTTCGTATCCAATTTATCGATTTTGTCACGAATCAGTTTTAAAGGATCATTTACAGTCATTCAGTTTCCAAATTATCTTGACCTTGACCTGGCGATTCATCACTAGGCTCAGATATCCTAGCCAGCCTGACCAAATGCTCGTTCTCTTTCAAACGAATAATCCGAACACCTTGCGTATTCCTGCCAACTATCGATATTTCATCACCCCTGGTTCGCACCATCGTACCCTGATCTGAAATCAGCATAATTTCATCTCCAGGAAAAAGTTGCGTTGCACCAACCAGTGGCCCATTCCTGTCACTGGCTTGTATCGCAATCATTCCCTTACCGCCTCGTCCTTTGGTCGGAAATTCATTCAAATCGGTCCTTTTCCCAAATCCGTTTTCACATACCGCCAACAAAAATCCATCGGTTGCTGGAATCAACATGGAAATAACTTTGTGCCCTTGGCCTAGTCGCATACCCCTCACACCTTTAGCCACTCTTCCCATAGCCCTCACATCAGACTCTCTAAACCTAACCGCTTTTCCTTCGGAGCTAAAAAGCATAATATCTTTAGATCCATCAACAATCTCCGTCCCGACAAGGTAATCACCTTCCGCCAAATCTACTGCCCGTAACCCAACACTTCTTGGTCTAGAGTACTCTTTCAAATTGGTTTTCTTCACTGTTCCGTTTGCAGTGGACATAACTATCGATTTTTCATCACTATAATCATCAATAGGCAGTATTGAACTGATGCGCTCACCCTCATCCAAAGGAAGTAAATTAACGACAGGCCGGCCTCTAGAATTTCTTCCCGCTAGAGGAATTTGAAATACTTTTAACCAATAAACTTTTCCAAGATTCGTAAAACATAAAATAGTTGAATGAGTGCTTGCAATCAGCAGATGCTCCACAAAATCCTCATCCTTGACCGCAGTTGCAGATTTTCCCATCCCTCCTCTTCTTTGAGCCTGATAATCATCCAGAGGTTGTGTCTTCGCGTAACCGCCATTTGAAATTGTTACCACTCTATCTTCTTCAGAGATCAGATCTTCCAGAGTAAGGTCATGACTAGACTCACAAATCTCAGTACGTCTTTCATCACCGAATTCCTCCTGAATCTCCTCTAATTCATTTCTTATTAGATCCATAAGAATTTGTGAGTTACCCAAAATCTCCTGATATCCAGCAATCTCCGTAAGTTTTCGATGAAACTCTTCGATTATTTTTTCATGCTCCATACCAGTCAACCTATGCAGTCTTAGATCTAAAATATCTCTCGCCTGCTCTGGTGATATTTTGTAGCGATCCTTATTTAATCCAAAGGCATCATCTAGCCACTCAGGTCTCGCAAGCCCAGGTTCCAACTCGCTTAACATTTTTAATACGTTCTCCCCAGGCGACCATGTTTTCGAGACTAACGTCTCTCTTGCCTCTGAAGCTGTGGACGATTTCTTTATTATCTGGATAATTTCATCAATATTTGCAAGTGCCACCGCAAAACC
This sequence comes from uncultured SAR92 cluster bacterium, assembly GCA_902515855.1. Classification (GTDB taxonomy): domain Bacteria; phylum Pseudomonadota; class Gammaproteobacteria; order Pseudomonadales; family Porticoccaceae; genus AAA300-D14. The sequence continues at coordinate 22,158 of CABXWC010000009.1, read as the reverse complement.
CTCTAAACTATGCGCACGATCCCTTGCTTTTCGCATTAAATATAAAGTTCTCCTAGTTACAATCTCCTGCCTGTGGCGGATAAATGCTTCTAAAACTTCCTTTAAATTTAATATTTTGGGCTGGTCATCAACAAGTGCCACAATATTAATACCAAAGACACTCTGCATTTGAGTTTGAGCATAAAGATTATTAAGCACTACCTCGCTGATCTCGCCACGTTTCAAGTCAATAACAATTCGCATTCCATCCTTGTCTGACTCGTCACGAAGTTCGGCTATACCCTCTAGTTTTTTATCCTTGACTAGTTCCGCTATTTTTTCGATAAGCCTAGATTTGTTTAGCTGATATGGAATTTCACTAATGATTATGCTTTCACGATTAGTTCGCTCATCAATCTCAATATCCGCTTTGGCTCTAACATATATCCTTCCGCGACCAGTTTTATATGCCTCAATAATCCCTGCGCGCCCGTTAATTATTCCCCCTGTGGGGAAGTCAGGGCCTGGAATTATCTGCATCAGTTCATCAATGTCCAAATCACTATTTTCAATTAATGCGAGGCATCCCTGAACCACTTCTTTCAAATTATGAGGAGGAATGTTAGTAGCCATCCCAACCGCAATCCCAGATGATCCATTAACTAGTAAATTGGGAACTTTTGTCGGCAGAGTTTGGGGTATTGTTTCAGTCTCATCATAATTCGGCTTGAACTCAACTGTGTCTTTCTCTAGATCCTCCAGTAAAGCATGAGCCATCTTTGTCATTCGGATTTCGGTATAACGCATTGCTGCAGCTCTATCACCGTCTACGGATCCAAAATTACCCTGACCATCGACCAACATATACCGCAATGAAAATGGTTGCGCCATTCTAACGATGGTCTCATAAACAGCAGAATCACCATGAGGATGGTATTTACCGATAACGTCTCCTACCACCCTAGCTGATTTTTTATATGGTTTATTCCAAGAATTACCCAGTTCGCTCATCGCATAAAGGACTCTTCGATGAACCGGCTTAAGGCCGTCTCTGACGTCCGGTAACGCTCTACCGACAATTACACTCATCGCATAATCGAGATATGACTGCTTTAGCTCATCCTCAATATTTACTGGTACGATCTCGTTTGTAAGCTCTGACATGGCTACTTATAATCTCCAGAAAAATTGATCGGTTTATTTTGATTTTTTATGTTTTTCTTTCTGCATAAAACGATCATAAAAATAGAGGTGTTATTCTAACACAACCTGAGGCAATATGGTGGTTTTATCCTTTATCTGCGTTCATAACAAGCGCATTGGCAAAAAACTAAGAGTTAAACTTTTCTAGGCTAAAAAGTAATGACGATTGCTCAAATCGATATGATTATTAATTGTAAGTATTTGATTCCAGTCATTCCGGAAAATACAGTGCTAATTGATTACTCTATTGCAGTTGATGACGGAAAAATATTGCAAATTGGGCCCTATAAAGAGATTGAATCGAAATGGAATGCGATTAAATATGAAGATCTACAAAATCACTGTGTTCTACCCGGTTTAGTCAATAGCTATAGCCAAGCGAGCATGAGTCTTCTTAATAATTTCCAACTCGCAGAAGAAAACTCATCAAGAATAAAACAATTAAAAACAATACAAAGTACCCTTGTCGATGAAAATTTTGTCTCTGAGGGTAGTCTGCTTGGCATTAATCAAATGGTTAAAAAAGGAATTACTTGCTTTGGTGACAATTTTTTCTTCCCAGATAATACTATTTCCATTTCAAAATCTGTTGGCGTTAGAACACAGATAGGATTGATACTGACAAAAGATAGCAGTTTTTATGCGAAAAATTTCGAAGAATATATTCATAAGGGCCTCGCTACCAGAGATCAATACAAAGATCTATCTCTTTTAACTTTTGCAATCGCACCAATTAATGCATTCTCGCTTGAAGATCACATACTTGGAGAAATCGCAAAGTATGCAGATGAATTAGATCTCCCAATTCAAAGTTTATGCAATGAAAATAAATATGAAATTGAAAAATCGGTTGAATACTTTGGATCTCGCCCTCTCAAAAGACTTAATGAGTGCGGTATGTTGAATAACCAAACACAACTCAGTGGGATCTGCGATCTGAATGAAGAAGACTTCGATTTATTAAGAGTTACCAAAAGTAATATTTTGTTTTGTCCATTTGCCACAAATTACTCTGAGCAGTATTTGTATAAATTATTTGCCACATTAGAAGAAGAGCAAAATATTGCCTTCGGCTCTGATGGCGCATATCTTGGTTTTGAAATAGATCTATTTAATATGATGCGAACATCAGCTTTACTCGCCAGAGTGAATTACAAGTCTAAGCTAAAAAGTATAGCCCACAGATTATTGAGAATGGGAACAATAAATGGAGCGCGAGCGCTTGGATTAGATGATAAAATTGGTAGTTTAGAAACTGATAAAGAAGCCGACATCATCGCAATTGAATTAAGCGATTCGGATGTAATATCAGAAAATCAAATAGCTGAGCATATTGTATTTTCTAATTCAGGAAGTCATGTTAGTCACAGTTGGGTTAATGGAAAAAATCTCATGCGAGAAAGCGTAGTAAAGAATATACCTCAAAGTAAAGTAGATAAAATTTGTGACAAGTGGTCATCCAAACTCAGCGGAAATTTCACAACGAGGCGCAGCCAATAGCTCATGCAAAAGATAAATTTAGAAGAGCAAGAAATTAAAAAATTTGACAATCAAGCTTCACGCTGGTGGGATAAAAATGGCGATTTTAAATCTCTCCATAAAATTAATCCATTAAGATCAAATTGGATAGACTCTTGGATTAATGTTGCCGAAAAAGAAATACTTGATGTTGGTTGTGGGGCCGGAATTTTATCTGAGGCCATGGCATTTAGAGGAGCAAATGTAACAGGAATAGATATGGCACCTGCATTGCTTAAAATAGCTAGACTGCACATGGCAGAGTCAAATCTAACAATCAAATATACACAGTCAACCATCGAGGAATTTTCTGATAGGAGCAATAAAAAAGTTGATGTAATCACATGTATGGAAATGTTGGAACACGTACCTGATCCAAAATCTGTCATTCAATCATGTTATAAACTTTTAAAACCAGGTGGGTATCTTTTTCTATCGACAATAAATAGGAATTTTAAATCATACTTAGGTGCAATTGTCGGAGGTGAATACATATTAAAACTTCTCCCGAGAGGAACCCATGAATACTCAATGCTCATTAAACCTTCAGAATTGTCTTTATGGCTCAGAGATAAGAAATTTGAAGTATTAGATTTATGTGGTTTGACATATAACCCTATGAGTAAACGGTTTTCGCTGAATAATTCCGACGTGTCGATTAATTACATGATTTGCGCTCAGAAATGTTGATTACGAGCCTCACTTAAGACATGGAATTTAAAGCATTACTGTTTGATCTCGATGGTACTCTACTGGATACAGCGCCAGACTTTATTTATTCGATGAATCTTTTGTTAAAGAGACATGAAAAGCCTTTAATTAGGGAGTGTGAAATAAGAACGAGCGTTACAGATGGATCAGAAGGACTTTTGAAAAAGGGTCTTGGCATAGATTCAACACATAAACACTTTTTTGATATAAAGGATGAATACTTAGATATCTATTACGAAAATATTGCAAAAAAGACGAGTCTCTTTAAAGGCCTAAACGAGGTTTTAAGCGCCTGCGAAAAAAATTCCATCCCGTGGGGAATAGTTACAAACAAGCCTCTTAAGTACACAAATCATTTACTAGAAAAGATGCTACTCTCCAACCGATCTGCTGTAACTATCTGTCCCGAGCACACAAAAAAATCAAAACCGCATCCTGAACCTTTGATCCTAGCGTCTGATTTGTTATCTGTTGCTCCAAGAGATTGTTTGTTTATTGGTGATCACATTAGAGATATACAAGCCGGAAACAGTGCTGGAATGAGAACGATTGCTGCGGGTTGGGGTTATGTAAAAGAAGATTCTGACATCGAAAAGTGGGATGCAACCTTTATACAAACCCGGTCAGAAACACTATTTGATTTACTATTTACTAATGCAAAAAAATCGTAGCCAAATGAATAATAACGAAGATGCTTTAAACTTCACTCCAACACAAGGTTTGTTATTAAACAAGGTTGTCTTGATAACAGGTGCGACTGGTGGAATCGGTGAGGCATTATCAATAAAGTGCGCTCAACTTGGAGCAACGGTCATTATCAGTGGAAAATCATTACAAAATCTTGAAGCACTCCATACAAAGATCTGCGCGCAAGGCTTCATTGAACCACTAATTTACCCAGCAGATCTTGAAGGTGCATCAAAAAGTGACTTCGAAGCACTAGCATCAACGATAGAGGAGAGGTTTGGTCATCTTGACGGACTTATTTTAAATGCCGCGATTTTGGGGGATCTGACTCCCCTTGATGGTTACTCTCAGGCAAAATGGAATCAAGTTATTAAAATAAACGTTACATCTCAATTTCTCATGACTCAATGCCTGATCCCCTTGCTCAAAAAAGCATCAAGCGCGTCCGTTATCTTTTCAAGCTCGAGTGTTGGGCGAATCGGAAAAGCATATTGGGGTGCGTACTCAATCTCGAAGTTTGCAATAGAAGCATTGGTTCAAATTTGGGCATCAGAGCATGAGAATGTCTCTTCCATAAGGTTTAATGCAGTAAATCCAGGAGCGACACAAACAAAAATGCGCGCAATGGCATATCCTGCAGAAAATCCCAGAATGCTCCCTAAACCATCCCAAATTATAAGCCCCTATATTTATTTGCTTAGTGCAGAAAGCCTTAAAATAACTGGACAAAGTTTCAATGCTCAGTTGAAGTAAAATCTACCTTTTCTTCGATCTTGTCCCTCGAGATCTCAACTTCCTCTCTTCTCTCGCTTGATTGTCTCTCTCATCTCTCATACCTCGAAAGGAAATAGCTAAATTCACAGATGCACCAAGCTTTTGCACTTCTTCAGTAGAAAGTTCAAGATAATTTCCCGGCCTTATAAAAGGTTGTAACTCAATAGGGCCATATGCTATCCGCTTTAATCTACTAATTTCAAAGCCTTGTGATTCCCATAATCTTCGAACTTCCCTATTTTTCCCACCTTCAAGAGTCACTTTGAACCAATTATTTAAACGTTTTTCACCATCAGAGGCACCTTTATTTCGCTCGATTGTTTTAAATTTAGCTTGCTCATCATCAAGTAATACTCCTTTCTTGAGAATATCAATATCACTCTGATTGACATCGCCAAATACTCTAACAAGATATTTTCTTTCTACTTGGTATCGCGGATGCATTAATCGATTTGCTAACTCACCATTGGTTGTAAAAAGAAGCAGGCCCGTCGTATTGATATCAAGTCGCCCTACGGAAATCCATTTAGCTCTTTTTAAAGAAGGTAGATTATCAAAAACAGTCGGTCTACCCTTTGGATCCTCATTTGAAGATATTTCGCCTTCAGGTTTATTATAAATAATTACTTGTGTTCTAAATATTTTCGCTGTTTCAATTTTGTTACCATCCAAGTAAATTAAATCTTTATTGGAAACTCGATCCCCAACCTTTGCCACAGAATTATTTAATCGTATTCTTCCATCAAAGATCCAACTCTCAATTTCGCGTCGAGATCCATAGCCCATATTTGCTAAAACTTTTTGTAATTTCTGATCCATGGCTCGATATTCAATCTTTTATAAATTAACTTTAACTAACGTAACTAACTTATTCAGTGAAATATTAATTCTCAGGCTCTATTGAGCCAGATTGAACATCAATCTGAGAATCCTGATCAGCTGAAGAGAGGCTATCAATAGGCATTAACAGTTCAAGCGCAGGATCCACATCTGTAAAATCCTTTATTTCAGCCAGCGAAGGAAGTTGATCTAAACTTTTTAGATTAAAATAATCTAAAAATTCTTTTGTAGTTGCCAAAAGCTCCGGTTTCCCGGGAACATCCCGATGACCAACTACGCGTATCCAGCCTCGCTCATCTAAAACCCTAATAATATCTGAGCTTACGCTTACACCTCTTACAGATTCAATGTCTCCCCTCGTTGTCGGCTGACGATATGCGATCAAGGCCAATGTCTCCAGCATAGCTCTGGAGAACTTTTTAGGTTTCTCCTCCCAAACCCTACTTACCCAAGCTGACAAGCTTTGTTTAGTCTGAAAACGATATCCACTTGATACTTTTACCAATTCAAATCCTTTATCTCTGCAATCAGTAGTTATTTCATCAAGCGCTGCCCTGATTTCATCTCTATGAGGTCTTTCTTTTTCATCAAATAGCTTTTCCAAATGACTAACATCCATCGGCCTATCCGAGACCATTATTGCTGCCTCCAAAATCTGTCTTAAAAAATCAGAATTCATTATTTTTTCAACCTCAAGTGTATTGAACCAAACAATTCATTTTGCACTATGTCAACAAGGCGTTCCTTTAGAAGCTCCATAATAGCGAGGAATGTTACAACAACGCCTATTTTCCCCTCCTCTATTGACAATAGCTGATTAAATACCACAAACTCACCATTACTTATTCTCTCTAATACATCACTCATCCTTTCTCTGGTAGACAATGTTTCAAATTGAATTTGATGAGACTCAAACATCTCTGCTCGTGCCATCACATCGGCAAGGGCTACTATTAAGTCATTCATTTCCACATCTACATAACCCGGCTCTGGTTTGCTAGTCTCTGAAAATATCCTCGCTGGATGTGTGTCTCTTTCCAATCTTGGTAATTGATCAAGATCATCAGCCGCTGCCTTAAATCTCTCATAATCTTGCAGTCTTCTAATTAACTCGGCTCTCGGATCTTCCTCATCTACCTCCTCATCTCTCTTTGGCAACAACATACGTGACTTGATCTCAGTCAACATGGCAGCCATCACCAAATAGTCTGAGGCTACCTCGAGCTGAATTGTTTTCATCAAGTCAATGTAACCCATATATTGCTTGGAGATTTCTGCGACATCAATCTCGAGAATATTCAGATTCTGCCTTCGGATTAAATATAAAAGAAGGTCTAAAGGCCCCTCGAAGGCCTCCAGAATGATTTCTAACGCGTCCGGAGGTATGTATAAATCTTTTGGTAGCGTTGTCAGGTTTTTACCTTGTACAACAGCAAAAGGCATCTCCTCTTGTGTGGGGCTAAAAGATTTTTTTTTGTTTAGATTTTCTTTCAGTTCAATCATCTTTCCATTCACGACTATTTGAATAATTCAGAAGTCATAACAATATCAATGCCAAACGAACCCAAGTGATAATTCCCGCAGTTCCAGAGCCGATATTATTACATAAATTTTTGTATCGTAGAGAATATTGATACACTCGCATCCGGTCTAATGTGAGCAACAACGATGGAATCTAGCGAGAACAAAGACAGCCAAATATTATCTGAATTTACTCAAAAAAAGCCTGGTGCCGCTTTTAAAGAGTTATTAGTAAATATAATTATTCCAATGATGATTTTAACAAACCTGAGCAGCGAAGATAGATTAGGTATAAAACTAGCTCTCTTTTTAGCATTTCTACTGCCATTAATTTATGGCTTAAATGACTACATCAAAAACAAAAATACTAACTTTTTTTCCATACTTGGGATAATAAGTGTATCACTATCGGGCGGCCTAGCTCTTTTAGAGGCAGATGCGATTTATATTGCTATAAAAGAGGCGTCTATTCCCTTGATATTTGCTTGCGCAATTTTATACTCACTGCGCGGGGGAAAGTCTCTGATTCATTATTTCTTTGAAAATCCAACCCTTGTAAATGTAAAAAAAGTACTGTCGTCTCTCGAAGCAGCCAATAACTTCAAAAGCTACAATAAACTGTTAAAAAAAAGCACCGTTGTATTTGCGCTCTCTTTTCTACTATCAGCTTTACTAAATTTTTTACTAGCAATTTTTGTCTTGACTGGAGAACCAGGCACTGAGGAGTTTAATTATCAACTCGCAAAAATGTTAGCTTTGAGCTTTCCAGTCAATGCTTTACCGCCTATGATAATCAATATTGTGAATATTATTGTCGTATACAGAGGCATGAAAAAACTGACAGGTTTAAATTTAGAAGAAATATTTAATCAGAAAGGTTGAGCAGATATGTGGTACGCGTTTATTTGTGAGGATTTCGAAAACAGCCTCTCAAAAAGAAAAAAAGTAAGAGCCGATCATTTGAAAAGAGTTGAAGTATTAAAAAATCAAGGAAGAATTCTTATTGCGGGCCCCACTCCTAAAATAGATTGTGAGGATCCTGGAATTGCTGGTTTCAGTGGCAGCTTGATTGTGGCTGAATTCGAAAATATAGAAGAAGCAGAGCTATGGATAAAAAATGATCCTTATAACTTGCATGGTGTTTTCAAATCAGTGAAAACAAAACCATTCAAACTCATATTCCCATAATAAAATATTACAGAAGATTCCTGCTTATAATCATCAAAGAAAGAGAAAATAATGAAATTAATTAAGTACTTTCCCATAGCATGCACACTATTATTCAGCCAAATAATTCTTGGTCAAGAGACTATCGAGAATGAAATACAAATAATGAATATTAAAAAGCTTGTAGATGAAATAGTCGAAAAGGAAGATAAAGAGATCAAGATGCCTGTATTGCCAGATACTGAAGCTAAAGAAGTGATTCGGTTTGTGTCAGATGAATTTTATGTGCCATTAAGGAGAACACCCTGCCCGGATTGCACCATTGTTCATAGAGGACTTAAATCTGGGACTAAAATAAAACTGCTTATAACTGAAAATAATTGGGGTTTCGTCAAAATTGCAAATGGACAGGTAGGATGGATGGAGAAACAATTTATAGTCGAATCTCCATCATCAAAAAATCAACTGGAAGTCAGTCTCAACAAGCTGAAAGAGTCTGAGGATAGGGTTCGGTTTCTCACCGAAAAAACATCAGAATTGGAAGAGAATATAATTAATATAAAAAATAAACTATTGAATAACTCATTGAGCGAAAATGTATCGTCAAATGAAGCAATGAATCTATTAGATATCTCGTCTGAATCATTAGCCTTGCTCAGTCAAAATAAAGAACTCATTCAACAGAATCAGGAATTACGGAATGAAAACGATATTTTGAAGGTAGAGCTTGACGTCCAAAAAAACGATAATCGGTATAAATCATTTTTATTCGGAGGAATTGCCGTCTTTTTGGGTGCTCTATTGTCAGTATTGATCCCAAAACTCAAAGGACGCAAGAGGCTATCTGAGTGGGGTTAAATTATACTTTGACGAGTAAGGATATTTAGGATGACATTAAAAAACTATTTTTTCCCCTTGGTTTTTCTTATTTGGAATAATTTGTGCTTAGCGCAAAATGGAAGCCAACCGCCCCTTGTAGAATTAAAAACGGACATTGGAACTATCACACTAGAATTGAACATTGACAAAGCCCCAATCACCGTTAACAACTTTTTAGAACACGTAAGTAATTATCATTATGATGGAGTCATATTTCATAGAGTAATTAAAAACTTTATGATCCAATCAGGTGGATTTACATTCGATTTGACACCTAAAGATACTGATCGAAACCCCATAGAAAATGAATCAAAAAACGGATTGTCAAATAAACGTGGTTCAATAGCGATGGCTAGAACAGAAGATCCCAACTCAGGCAAAGCGCAGTTTTTTATCAATCATAAAGATAATGACGTCTTAGATGGAGCGGACGATAAATGGGGATATGCAGTTTTTGGTAAAGTAAAATTTGGAATGTCAGTTGTCGATAAAATTGCTGAAATGAAAACGCAAAAATTATTTGGACCCTTTACAGATATCCCTCAGAAAAGGCCTATGATTTTATCTGCAAAAATTATTTCTCAAGGTTCTTGGATAAAAGAGGATGAAGCAATTCCGAGCTTGATAGAGCGCTCAATACCATTAACGGAGACCATGTAAGTTCGATGACCAAATTGAGTGTAAATATTAATAAAATTGCGCTTATAAGAAACTCTAGAAATGGCGAAAATCCAGATTTACTTAAATATACAAATGCATGTATAGAGTCCGGTGCAGACGGCATCACTGTGCACCCCAGACCGGACCTCAGACACATTAGACCAGATGATGTTAGGAATTTAAGTAAATTAATTAATAAGAAGAAAGATGTCGAATTTAATATTGAAGGTAACCCTTTTGAATTAGAAAGAGGACAATACCCAGGTCTAATGACGCTAGTTGCTGAAACGCTTCCAATTCAATGCACACTGGTCCCTGACAGCACTGGCCAGCTCACCTCAGACCATGGCTTTGATCTCCAAAAAAAAGGAGATGAACTTGGAGATATAATACAAAAGCTAAAACAATTGAAGGTTAGATCAAGCTTATTTTTGGATCCAAACCCCGACCAAATAAAACTTGCTGCTCAACTTGGTGTTGACAGAATTGAACTTTACACTGGCCCTTACGCTGAAGCTTGGGGTACAAAACATCTCAATGAAGTTTTTGAACGACACAAAAAAGCTGCTAATCTGGCTCAATCATTAGGTATTGGAGTAAATGCCGGGCATGATTTAAACCTTAAAAATATCCAAAAATATACCTCAATTCAAAATATTCTAGAGGTTTCTATTGGTCATGCCTTGACTGTCGAGGCGCTATACAATGGGATTAAAAAAACTATTAAAGATTATAAAACGATCCTTTCATCCCGCCAGCATCAATAAAATTAAATCATAATAAACAATATTTAAGCATGAATAACTCAAAAAAAAAGGTACTTAATTGCATTGGCGCTGGTAAGGTTGGTAAGTCTTTATGCCATAAACTAAAAACACATATTCAAATTGATTGCATTATTAATCAATCGATAGGGTCTGCAGATAAAGCAAAAGCAGTTATAAAAGATGGACGTATCAGGACATTCTCGATTGATCAATTAAAGAGCGCCTCATCAGCAAATTTTTGGATGCTTTCATGCTCAGACGATCAAATCGAAGAAGTCAGTATCAGACTTTCTTCCACTGATCTGCTGAGGACTGGCGATATCGTATTTCACTGCAGCGGAAGTCTGCCCTCAAGTATACTAAGAGAAAATCTGAGTAAAGACATAGGAGTTGCATCAATCCATCCGCTTCTAAGCTTCAATGGATCGCTCGCTATGGAAGACTCCTTTAAGAGTGTGCCAGTCACTTTAGAAGGCGATAATAATGCTGTAGAGCAGATCATAAGTCTTCTAGAACCACTCAAGCTAAAACCAATAAAGATAGCTAGTTCAGATAAATCGAGATATCACATTGCATCTGTTTTTGCGAGCAATTACCTCATTAGCATTCTTGAACTCAGCCATAATCTTATAAACGAGATCAGGATTAATGATGGCGATAAAAAACAACTACTTGATCCATTAATCAGAAATACAATGAACAACTATTTTCAATCGGGGACTGTCGAATCACTTACTGGCCCCATATCCCGGGGAGATTTAACTACGATTAAAAGTCATTTAAGTGAACTTAAAAACATGTCAAGTAAATGGCTCAAGGCATACATTGAACTTGGAGAAATCACCGTTGATCTTGCTGCGAAACAAAAGCATACAAAGCACGAAAATCTTTCTGAAATAGCTAGTTTACTGAAGAACTTTCGCTTCTAATGAAAGTAAAACCATGAAGCAGACCACGTGGTTATGATTCCTACAAATATAATTACGATTTATGGCAGAAAGCCGATAGCTGAAGTAATAGACAATCAAGCTATTAATGTATGGCGATTACATTTGTCTAAAACTAATAAACAAAGCGTTATTCTCAATCAGATAATCAACGCTGCAAAAAAAAGAAACATAGACATCGCAGAACATTCAAGAAAACAACTCTCTTTTATTTCGAAAAATATGCGCCAAGATCAGGGCGTTGCTTGTGATATTGAATTACCAAAAATGAGGAGTTTTAATGATTATCTGTCAAAGCTTAAAAATCCAAATAAGGGTTTCCTGTTTGCACTTGATGGCGTGACTAATCCTCAAAACTTAGGGATGACTATTCGCAGTCTTACCGCAAGTTCCTGTGATGGAATTCTAATCAAAGCTAAAACTTTAAAGAATCTCTCACCACTTGCAATCAAAGCAAGTGCCGGTTCCATTTTTAAAGCAAAGATACTTGTTTGTGAAAACGTCTCTGATGCTCTTGTTGATGCAAGAAAAAAAGATCTTGATGTAATAGCACTATGCTCAAACTCAAAAAACTCGATTAAAAATTTTGTATTGAAGAAAACAAGCCTCTTTGTTTTGGGAAATGAAACAACAGGTATATCTGAGGAAGCGAGAAATATCGCAAATGCGACCCTCAAGATTCCTCTGATGAATGGGGTCGAATCGTTAAATGTAGCGGTTTCTGCGGCAGTGACCGCATTTATGATTCAAGATGGCGGTGCAAATTAAGTGAAACCTTGAAAACAGAACTTATGAGTTACTTCTTTTTATTAAAAAGAAATATTACCAAACTCACTAAAAAAGCTACCAAACCAACGACAACAATCATTAATAAAATCCAGCCAAATGATGACATCAAACTATAAGAGGCCACATCAAAACTATACTTCAAAACCATCAACACAAGGATGCTTAATGAAATTAATATCCAAAAGGACACTCTACTCTCTCGCAAGTTTTTCACAAATAGTTTCCTAATCAAAGATTAATGATCTCTGCAGCAGTTTATCAGTAGAGAATATTTTGTAATTCACTCTCCTGTATAATTTTTATTTTTAATTCTTCTGCTTTTTTTAACTTTGAACCTGCATTTGAGCCAACTACCAAAATATCAATATTTTTTGAAATAGCTGATGCAACGTGGGCTCCTAAAAATTCTAATCGATCGGTCAGCTCAGATCTTGGCATAGAGCTAAAAGTTCCAGTTATAACCCACTTTTGTCCCGCCAACGGTAAATTATCATTCTCTCTTACTTTATGCTCTTGATCCTCCCAAAAAATTCCTTTGGCGAGAAGTTTTTCCACCAATTTTTGATTTTCGATAGCGCCAAAAAAATCAGTTATATGTTTAGCAGTAACTGGACCAAAATCGGCAACCTCCAGAAAATCCTCGACCTTGGCATTCATAATTCTATCTATGGTACAGAATTCTTTAGAAATTGACTTAGCTGTTGTTTCTCCCACTTCCCTTATACCTAAAGAATAAATAAATTTTGGTAAAGTAGTCGATTTACTGCAGTTAATCGAATTAATTAAATTTTGTGACGATTTTTTTGCTAGACCATCTAGCTGAGCAACCGAATCTATATCTAAGTCATAAAGATCAACCACTGAATTAACCAAACCGCTGTCAACTAAACTATCAACAATGCTGCTCCCAAGACCATCAATATTTATAGCTTTTCTGGAGGCAAAATGTTTTATTGCCTCCTTCAACTGAGCATTGCATAACGTACCTGCATTACATCTAATAATAGCTTGCGATGGTACTTTTTCGAGATCTGAATTACAGACAGGGCAATACTTTGGAAACTCAATTTTTTTTGCCGAGTCAGTTCTCTTAGAAACAATCACACTCACCACTTGCGGGATAACATCTCCTGCTCTTCTTACGATGACAGTATCTCCAATTCTGAGATCCAAACGATCAATTTCATCTCTATTATGCAGGGACACATTACTAACAGTTACTCCACCTACAAAAACTGGATCAAGTTTCCCAACTGGGGTAATAGCTCCGGTTCGACCAACTTGAAACTCCACATTTTTAAGTAATGTTGACGCTTCTTGAGCTGGGAATTTTCTAGCAATTGCCCATCTTGGTGCTTTTGCTACAAATCCTAATTCCTTTTGCAAACCGAACTTATTTACTTTAAAAACAATTCCGTCAATATCATAAGCAAGATCAGTCCTCTCAATCTCTAGCTGATTATAATAATCAATGCATCCTGAAATACCCTCAACTACCCGTAGCTTGTCACTGATTTTAAAACCATAATCTGCGAGCTTTAAAAGCATTTCATAATGCGAAATTATTCCAACATCTGGAGAAATTTCACCGACACTGTAGACGCAAATATCTAACGGTCGGGTCGCCGTGATGCCAGAGTCAAGCTGTCTAACACTTCCAGCGGCGGCATTTCGAGGATTAACAAATGTCTTACGCCCATTTTCGTCAGCTTTCTTATTTAGTTTTGAGAAAGCTTCTTTTGTCATGAATATTTCTCCTCTAACATCAAGAAATTCTGGCACTTCATCTCCGATAATTTGCAACGGAACACTTTTTATGGTTCTTACATTATTTGTAATATCCTCTCCAATACTCCCATCACCTCTAGTTGCCGCAGAGACAAGCTCGCCACTTTTATAGCGGAGACTTACAGCGATGCCATCTAGTTTTGGCTCACATGCATATTCCACAGGTATGTTAGTTTTCAATCGGTCTAGCACCCGATTTTCGAAACTCTTAAGTTCTTCATTACTAAATGCATTTTCGAGAGACAACATGGGCACAGTGTGCTCTATCTGAGAAAATGTTACTAAAGGCAGGGCTCCCACTCTTTGACTTGGTGAACTTGCACTGATTAGATTAGGATATTGAGTTTCTATCTCTATCAGCTTTCTCAACAAATGATCATACTCTCCATCTGTAATCTGTGGCTCATCCAAAACATGATAGCAATGATTATGGATATTCAATTCACTGACGATGGAGTTATACTGATTTTTGACTTCCGCAGGGATATTAGACATCAATTAACCTAAAATGATAGGGAGGCTTTTACCGCATCGCTGCTTTAGCTCGCTGCCTATAATGATCAGCAGTTTGGGGTGTCAAAGTACTTCGAGAGTCATCCATAATTTTTAAGGATAATGCATTCGCTAAACTGTTGACGACCGATAACATGATATCAAAGCTCTTTAAAGGATCTACTTGACTATCTAAAACGAGAAATATCGTTACTCCAGGTATAGTGATTTCTCTAATTGTACTCAAATCAAAAGTTCCAGGATTAACCAAATTTGCCATTGAAAATAAAACATCTCCAGAGCCATCTACATCAGAATATTTATTGAAAATCTGCATTTCACCAAACCGCAAATCATTATTGCCTGCAGCTTCTAATAATTCTTTTCCATCAATCTCAGTTCCCTCTCTAGGCATTAAATGAATTACAAGCACATCTCCCGCTTGAGAATCAGTTTCAAGGTCAATTTTTTGAGTTAAATCATCGCTTCCAACACCTATTTCAGTTCTGTTTTCACTCACAAATATAGAGTTATCCAAATCAAAGTTCTGTTGTTTCTGACTATTATCAAAATCAATCTCTGTGGAATGTTTATCTGGAGACTTAGTATCAAAGCCTTGGGAGTCGAACGCCCTTGTGCCAATGACCTTAGAGCCACCTGAGGGAAATTGACTTTGATCTAAATCATCCGTAAATTCATCAGCTGCCACAGCATTTCTATTCAATACCTTCGATGACATTTGGAGTTTTTCATATCGATTACGTTTTACACGTCGAATCACATCAAGAACAATAGCAAGTATGGTCAAAAATCCAATGAATACGATTATTTCTCTGGGTCCTATCCAATCCATATTTATGACCGACTATTGCAAGAAAAAGTAAAGACTATTGGAATTATAATATCACGCGCTCGCCATCTCAACGGCCTTATTAACATCTACCGAAACTAACCTTGAAACACCAGGCTCGTGCATTGTAACGCCCATCAGTTGATGCGCTTCCTTCATAGAAATCTTATTATGTGTGATATAAATAAACTGAATTTCATCCGCCATTTCCTTGACCAGCGAGGCATATCGAGCAACATTTGAGTCATCAAGGGGCGCATCTACCTCATCTAACATACAGAAAGGAGCGGGATTCAATTTGAAAATTGCAAACACTAGGGCTATGGCAGTGAGAGCTTTTTCTCCTCCAGAAAGTAAATGTATCGAAGCATTCTTCTTGCCTGGCGGACGAGCCATTAATAAAACTCCAGTATTGAGCAAGTCCTCTCCAACCATATCTAGGTACGCATGACCACCACCAAATAGCTTTGGAAACAGGGCCTGAAGATTAGTATTCAGCAAATCGAATGTCTCTTTAAATTTTGTTCTGGTCTCTATATCTATCTTTCGTATAGCATTCTGCAATACAGCAAGAGCCTCTTCTAACTCTGAATTTTGTTTATCTAAATAAGTTTTTCGCTCTGATTCGGAATTATATTCATCTACGGCTGCCAAATTTATTGGTCCAAGTCTTTGGATTTTTCTCTCTAGCAAATCGACCTTCTGTTCCCATACATTTATCTCTGCATTATCTTCAATCTCCTCCATAAGATTCTTAAGATCATACCCTTTATCCTTTATTTGCTCCTCTAACGTCTGCTGCAGAGTAATTATTTGTTTCTCGCTTAATCTCTCAACCTCGAGTTTCTCTTGATTCTGTTGGACATCAACTTCAGTCAGGCTACGTTTTTTCTCAAGACCACTAATTTCAAAATTTATCAATTCGATTTTGGTTTGACACTCTTTTAGCTTCTCCTCAGCCACTAATTTAATCTTTAGCTGTTCGGTAAGGGCCTTATCAAATACCTCAGACGGTGATTTTTTTTGATTGCTCACAGTTAACAAATCTTGTTTTTTATTTTGCAATATCTGTAATTGACTCTCTGCCCGTGAAATATTGATTTTGGTTGATTCTGTCTGAGCCTTTAACGTACTTTCGCGAAGCATAAAGTCTCTCAACACATCCTGTTTCTGACTCAAAAGAAGCCTATTTTCGTCTAAACTAACTTTTAAACTATTCCGAATTTTATGTGCTTTTTCACGGTCCTCCGAATCCACAATCACCATTTTTTCCAATGTGTGAAGATTATCTTTGGAATTCTGCATCTGAAGGGAATCTTGATTAATCAAATCGTTTAATTGAGCAATCTCATCAACAACAAGTTTTTTTCTATTCAATATTTGCTCAATTTCTAACGTTTCGGCAGTGTATTGTGACTTCAGTTCTGCATAAGTTGAGGATCCAGAAGCAAATTGATCGGATATTTTTTGTGCCTCGCTCTCCAAGCTAGATAACGATAACTGACTATTTTCTAAGTGATTTGTTTTTTCAAGAATATCGCGATCCAGTTTTTCAAGATTGAGGCTTAAATCTTTAATCTGTTTCTCTCTCGAAATCATGCTATCAAAAGCGTCACTGATTCTGAGTACCTTGAGCCAATTTTTACCTATCCAAACACCACTTTGAGTGATCAGAGAGTCTTCTATTCCTAACTGACTTCGAAACTCTTTACCCTCTTCCAAAGAATCAACGACATAAACATTCGATAATTTACTTTTTGCAAATTTATTATTTACAAACTCGGAAAGGCTTGGCTTTTTATTAAATGTTCTATGATCAGCCGCTATGGTTTTGTCAAAAACGATTAATTCACCTTGGTCAAAACTTTCTATGTCGTCTAATAACTTGCCAATGTCTTTGGACTCATTAGCTTGAAGATAATCGCCCAAAACTGTTTCCACAGCCACTTCCCATCCGGGCTCAACATCAAGTGAATTAATTAGCCTCGCATTTGAATCAATACCATTTTTGTTTAACCACTGATCTTTAATATTATTATCAGAATCTTTCTGTTGCAGTATTTCCAAAGATGATTTTTTACCAAGAATAGTCTCTCTCGAAGCTTTTAATGTATGCAAAAGTTCTAACTCTTTCTTAATTCCATCCCTTAAAGCAGTAATATCCGACTTGTTATTCTTTAATTGCTCCTGCATGCATAAATTATCTCGTCCTGATTCATCGAGCATTTTTTTCAACATACTCACATCCAGTGAACTTTCTTTGTTTCGTAGCTCTGACAACTCAAAACTAAGCTTCTTTTCTCTCTCTTTATTCAGACTAAGTGTTTTATCCAAATATTTTATCTTTGATGTTTCAGCATAAGCCTCTTGCCTAACATCCTCAGACTTCTTCAAAAAGGCATCCCATGATGATTGAGCGAGTCCATACTCGTTAGCAAGATCCTCAGTGGTTTTCAAAAGTGAAGTTTGATCGGACTTATATTCAGCAATTTTCGGTAATATTTTATTTAATTCTTGTTCTAAGGCTTCTGATTTTTCTTTGTCTTGAATCAGGTTTTCTCGAGTATCAGTAAAACTTTCTTCGGTTTGTTTTAGTTCCCTCTCAAGATCTTCTGACCTCTGTTTTGCATTCTCTATAGATTGCTCTATTCTTGCAACTTCATTACCAACTTGATAAAAATGAGCTTGTTTTTGATTAAAATTTTCGCCCTCTTCTGACAAGTCGATTCTATTTTTCTCCATTGTTGTCTCGATCTTCAAACGTTCTGCTAACAAACTTTCTTTTAAAATTTCTAAGTCTGTAATTTTATTTTTCAAAGACACAAGTTCGACATCATGAGCTCTCCATTTAAGACCTAATAATTCAGATTCAATCTGTCTTTTTTCTTTTTTGATTTCTGAATACTTTTCAGCAGCTCTTGCTTGTCTCTCGAGTCTCGCCAGTTGCCTTCCTAATTCATCTCTGATATCCGTTAATCTCTCTAAGTTTTCTGTTGTCCGGGAAATTCTGTTTTCAGTATCCTTTCTACGTTCTTTGTATTTGGAGATTCCTGCAGCCTCTTCGACATGACCTCTCAATTCATCAGGTTTTGCCTCAATAAGTTGAGATATCATACCTTGCTCGATGATCCCATAGCCTCTCGCACCAAGCCCAGTCCCCAAGAAAATATCTGTTATGTCTCGTCGTCTACATTTACTACCATTTAAAAAATAACTCGATTGTCCGTCCCTAGTTACTTTTCTCTTTACACCAATCTCATTGTAACTCGCATATTCACCTGAAATTCTTCCTAAACTATTGTCAAAAATAAGTTCGACAGTCGCCTGTCCAACAGGTTTTCTAGCACTGGAGCCATTAAAAATTACATCAGACATTAAATCACCGCGGAGATTCTTAGCGGAAGTCTCACCCATCACCCACCGCACCGCATCGATCACATTTGATTTTCCACAGCCATTTGGCCCAACGACGGCGCATAAGTTACTTGGGAAAATAACGTTGGTCGGGTCCACAAATGATTTGAAACCAGCAATTTTTATTGATTTTAGACGCATACTATTTTTTGTCTTTTGTCACCGGTTTAAGTTTACACCGTTAAGCATTTACAAAAAACACATAATCTACCAGGGACAAAATTTTTATTGCCCGCAAAATAATACGCTCAACCTATTATCGATTTAAGATTTTTTCTTGTGCGGTATTTATTCCATCGGTATAACTTTTGTGCAACGGATCATTGTCGTCAATATTCAATAATGCCTTTTTCCAGAAAAAAACCGCATCTTCATAATCCTCATTGAGATATGACCTAACACCCATCAATCCCAAGACAAGTGGCTGGCCATTATCAGCCACATATGCTGCCTCAATCGCCGTGTTTACAGATTCATTAAATTGACGGTTATTTGCTAAAAACAGTGTTTCTGCCTGTTGAGCCAAGATAGGAGCATCGTCTGGGCTAATTTCTAAGGCAAGAGTATAATATCTTAGAGCCTCCTCATAATTAGCAACAGACTTCTCATAATTTGCAAGCAACATCGCGTACATAAGATTATCTGATTTTTTTTTCAGACTGATTTTCATATTTTCTACAAGTTCTTGATTACCCTTGTAGGAATCACTGTTAGTCTCTGTTTCCTGTATTATTTTAGAAATAAGCACATCTTCATATGAACCAATCTTCGAGTATGTAAACACAGTAAAACCTAAAAACCCGCAAAAAATAAGGATCAATATTATAATCTCATACCTTTCAAAACTTAGTTCAAACCCAATATCACCGCGAATTTTAATTAAGGAGAATATTAAAAATGTTATCAAGAACGAAAATGTCAAAAGAACAAGAATAGCTGCAAAAATCATTGATGCTTGTCTTCTTTTTTTGCTTGATTGCCTTCTCTTTTCACGAACATCGAAAATATAAACCAGAAGCCAAAGAGAAAAATGAGCAAAGGTGTTAACCAAAGAAAGTAAGTTTGTTTGCCAAATTTTGGATCGTACAAAATAAAGTCTGAATAACGACTCG
Organism: uncultured SAR92 cluster bacterium; assembly: GCA_902515855.1. GTDB lineage: Bacteria > Pseudomonadota > Gammaproteobacteria > Pseudomonadales > Porticoccaceae > AAA300-D14. The sequence goes on along the minus strand of CABXWC010000009.1, from coordinate 2,060 downwards.
CCAACTCAATCTTTATTTGATCGTCATCAAGTCCTCGTTCGAGGAGAATTGTTATCTCCTTGCGAAGATCTTTCGATATCGGTGAATTCGAATCTGCGATATTTTGATTCTGACACTTGGGACACCTCAGTTCTTTTATAAGCTTTTGATATCTCTCTAAATAAGTAACATCAGAAAACTCTAAAAGCTTCTCAGCATTCAGGTGAACTGAGAATACAAAAGTTAAAAAAAATGTAAACTTTTTCATTCGTTTTGACCTTTGAGAGATAAATATAACTCTTGAAATTCACTAAACCAAATATGCTCATCAACTATGCCAACTCGTTTATGCCTGATAACACCCTTCCTATCTATTAAGTATGTTTCTGGCGCCCCATATACTCCAAGATCAAAACCCAAACTTCCGTTAGAATCAAAAATAGAAAATAGGTATGGATTACCCCGCTGATTTAACCAGTCATTAGCAAGGTTCCTATCATCTTTGTAATTTAGTCCTACAATAATTATGCCCTCAGTTGCTAATTCATTAAGCATTGCATGCTCTAATCGACAGGCGTAACACCAAGTTGCCCAGACATTAAGTAAAAATGGCTCGTCCAATAAAATATCTTTATCAGTAATCTGTTCCCTGTCTAGTAATGTTTCAAGCTCAAATTGAGGAAGATTTTTACCGATAAGTGCGGACGGTAGATGAGACGGATCATTCTCTAATCCTTTATACAAGAATATAGTGATTGTTATAAAAAGTATTAAGGGGAAAATTAAAAATATTTTTCTCATGTGCCACTCTCTGCTACCGACTTTACTAAGAATTCAATGAGGAAACTTTTATATTTCGACGATTCAAGCTCGCCAAGAAGCCCCCACAGGCGATTAAAAATCCTCCTATCCAAATGAATCTGACCATCGGTTTAACATACAAGCGCACTGACCATGAATCGCTATCCACAGATTCACCAAGGGAGACATAAATATCTTTCAAAATATTAGTTCTTATTCCCGCTTCCGTCATGATATCACGACCTGAAAAATAGCTTCGTTTTTCAGGAATCAACACACCTTGATCACGGTCATTATAAGAAACTTCAAAAATGCCCTTTCTGGACTGGTAATTGGGACCATCCGATTTAATTAATTCCTTGAAAAGAAAATCATATCCAGCAACATTAGCTCGTTTACCAGGGCTCATAAGCAAATCGCTTTGCACGCTATAGGAATTACTTAGTCCTACTCCTAAAATAAGGAGAGCAAGTCCTGTATGAGCAAGAGTCATTCCCAAATAAGATTTGTTTTTAAGGATTTTTAATTTATCACTTCTTATTTTTTCAACAATGTCTTCACATAAAGTAAACACTATCCAAGAGGCCACCATAACAGTTATAAGCGCTTGCCATGAGAAATCATAACTGCTGCTGGTAAAATCGATAACGACAACCGTTACCAGTCCCAGGACAATACTGGCGAATCCAGGAAGCACAACTCGTTGCAGTGATTCATCAAAATTTCCATTACTCCATCTAGATGAAACTGATATCCCCATAAACACTGCAATTGCAATTGTGGTTGGAACGAAGAAAAAATCGAAGTATGGTGGTCCTACAGATATCTTACCTAAATTCAAGATATCGCTCAGCAATGGATAAAGTGTCCCTATCAAAATAATAGTGGTAATACTTAAAAGAAGCATGTTGTTCATAATAATGAAAAATTCCCTCGTCCATCCTTTAGAGGCCGGCTTAGACACCAGATGGTGACCTTTCAAGGCAAATAAAAATAATGAGCTCCCTACGAGGACTATGAAGATTATCAATAAAAAAATACCTCTCTCTGGGTCGCTCGCAAAAGCATGTACCGAAGTTAGAATTCCAGATCTGACTAGGAATGTGCCCAATAAACTAAGAGAGAACGCTAATATTGCGAGCAGAATCGTCCAACTTACGACAGTTCCCTTCTTTTCAGACACCGATGCACTATGCATCAAGGCTGTTGCCACAAGCCAGGGCATTAGGGATGCATTTTCCACAGGATCCCAAAACCACCAACCACCCCAACCCAGTTCA
>CABXWC010000008.1:0-37147 GCA_902515855.1 uncultured SAR92 cluster bacterium | reverse complement strand
TCATCAGAACCAGGAGACACTATATTTTCTATTTATTTGCCGCTAGGAGAATAAAATGAATCATGAATCGGTTATTTGGATAGCAGAGGATGATCGCTCGCTTAGGTGGGTTATGGAGAAAGCTCTAGTCAAGGGTGATATGCATGTTAAGGCCTTTGAAAGCGGTGATGAGCTTTTAAGATCTTTAGAATTTTCATTTCCGGATGTCATTATTTCGGATATTCGTATGCCTGGTATTGACGGATTAGAGCTACTTTCCAAGATTCATGAGAAAAATTCGAATATTCCGGTCATTATTACAACAGCTCATTCAGACCTTGATAGCGCAGTATCCGCATACAAAGGAGGCGCATTTGAGTATTTGCCAAAGCCTTTTGATTTATCGGAATTAGTTGATGTTACGCAAAGAGCGTTAACCTTAGCGTTAGAGAGCAGGGTTGAAATTCATGAAGAGACTATTGTTGAAAATGCTCCCGAAATCATAGGAGAAGCTCCTGCAATGCAGGAGGTTTTTAGGGCAATAGGAAGGCTATCTAATTCTAATATTACTGTTCTAATAAATGGCGACTCTGGGACTGGTAAAGAGCTAGTGGCTCATGCTTTGCACAAGCATAGCCCCAGAAAGCAGTCAAAATTTATAGCTCTGAATGTTGCAGCAATCCCAAAGGATTTAATCGAATCAGAGTTATTCGGACACGAAAAAGGAGCCTTTACTGGCGCTTCTCAGCGAAGGGAAGGCAGGTTTGAGCAGGCGGATGGCGGGACTTTATTTCTTGACGAAATTGGAGATATGCCCTCTGAGGCTCAGACACGGCTGTTGCGAGTTTTAGCGGATGGAGAGTTTTATCGAGTGGGAGGACGCACCCCAATCAAAGTAGATGTAAGAATAATAGCTGCGACCCACCAAAACCTCGAAAAACTCGTTAGTGAGAATGCATTTAGAGAGGATCTTTTCCATCGTATAAATGTGATTCGCGTTCATGTTCCTAAGTTGTCTGAAAGAAAGGAGGATATTCCTCAATTAGCGAAGCATTTTTTCCTACTAGCTGCTAGTGAGTTGGATATGGAACCCAAATTTCTATCGCGTGATGTCACCTCACTCTTCTCAACGCTTGAATGGCCAGGGAATGTAAGAGAGCTAGAGAATATGTGTCGATGGTTGACCGTTATGGCGGCTGGGCGTGAAGTACTTCTTTCAGATCTGCCACCTGAAATAAGACCGGAAAGTGGAGAAGTCATTGAGCAGAACTTTAGTAATTGGAAGGTTGGTCTGAAGACATGGGCAGAAAAAGAGTTGTCGGAGGGAAATAAAAATATTCTCAGTAAAGCCGTCCCAGACTTCGAAAAGACAATGATCGAGCTGGCTTTATCCCATACAAATGGTCGAAAAAGAGACGCCTCGGTGTTGCTTGGCTGGGGCAGAAATACGCTAACAAGAAAACTTCAAGAATACGATTTGGAGTCACGCTGATTGTGACCCACAATTAGTGGGTCGTCTCTGAACCGTCTGGCGCCTCTTTGCCTTCCTCTTCAGCTTGTTTGAGAGCAGATGCAAAAAGTGCATCAAAGTTAATGGGCGGGAGCATAAGAGCCGGAAAGGATCCTTTGGAAAGGACACTATCAACGGCCTCTCTCGCATACGGGAACAGGATGTTCGGGCACGTTGTATTAATGACGTGAGTAATTTGCTTTGGATCGAGGCCCTTTATTGCAAAAATTCCGGCCTGCTTTACTTCTAGTATGTAAATCGTGTCTTCACCATCCGTAACAGTAAGCGTTAACCGAAGCGCCACTTCATAAAGGTCATTTTCGAGCTTTGTGTTCTTCGTATTTAAATCTTGATTAACTTTTGGTTGCCATTGTTTTTGAAAAACTGATGGCCCCATAGGTGTTTCGAAGGATAGATCTTTTAGATATATTCTTTGTATCGCAAATACTGGCCCTGAATCTTCAGTCGTCGCGGCTTCGCTAGTTGTTATATTTTCTTCAGCCATTTAATCACCTCTAAAATTTTTTATGAGTTATTTTGTCCCGCCACTGTTGGCATGCTCTGTGATGTCCACTCACTCATGCCTCCACCCAGACGTCTTACATTGAAGCCATCTTTGCTGAGGAGTTTTCCGATAGAGCCAGTATGCTGACCCATCTGATCAACTAATACGATTACTTTAGTTCTATACTTTTCAAGTTCACTGATGCGAGTTGGCATTTTGGTATGAGGAATGTTCACTGCTCCAAAGATATGCCCAATTGCGTAGTCGGCACCTTCTCTAACATCGACAAGAACCGCTTCTTTATTATTCATCATCGTAACAAGCGATGAATTGGATATCTTCTTACCGCTTTTTACTGACTCTGTGTATAGAAATAAAAAGGCGAATGTTAAAAAAGAGCACGCTAGGATCCATTGTTCGCTCAAAAAGGCAAAAAAGTTGCTCATAATCCTATACTTTACCCGTGGTTTCTCAGTATTCGCGCGAATTATACACGCGAAATACTGTCTTAGAAATGGCACAGCCGCTTGTCAGTCGAATAAATCCCAAACAGGTTTGATTGATGGTGAAATTGATGGACATTTTCCTAATGATGAATAGTTTTTATTTGAAAAATGGAAGTCAGATCCTTGTGAGCCAACCAGATCATACTTTATTGCCCAGTTTGTCATTTTGTCAGTCATCTCTTGCGTTTGAAAGCCAGATATTATCTCGATACCTCGGCCACCAAAGGATTTAAATTCTTCAAGTAATTCGATCAGCTTGGTATTTGTGAATTTATAGGCTAGTGGATGCGCTAAGACTGCTACACCGCCGGCGTCATTGATTAGCTCTACTGCTACCTTAATTTCCATCCACTCAAATTTCACGTCTCCAACTTTCCCTTTCCCCAAATATTTCTTAAATGCATCATCCGAGCTTTTTGCAACTCCACACTCTACGAGATATTGAGCAAAATGAGGTCTTCCCAAGTTTTGGTCGGCATACTTTAATGCGCCATCTAAACTGTTTTTTATGCCCAGTTTCTCAAGTGCTTTGCTAATTTTCTCTCCACGCTTAAGCCTTTGATTTGCAACATCTTTTATCGTTTTTATGAAATTTTGGTTTGATATATCTACATCTAATCCAAGAACATGTATTGTCCTGTTATTCCATGAACAGGAGATTTCAATTCCTGGGATTAGTTTCAGCGATCTGGGTAGCTTATTTATCAAAGCGTACGCAGAGATAGTGTCATGGTCTGTTATTGAAAGCATATCCACACCATTTTCCATCGCAAGATCTATTAATTGTTGAGGTGCAAGAAGACCATCAGATTGGTTAGTGTGTGCGTGTAAATCGATATTCATAAGCGTACATAAGCCAGATATGAGTGAATTATAAGGTTATTTAGAGAAAAATTTCGCTTAAAATAAGATTTATAGCGAATTCGACTCTTAGGAATTAAGTTTGGAAGAAAAGTGGAGTGTCTACATCATTCAATCTGACGATAATTCTTTGTATACAGGAATTTCTAAAAACCCCTCTCGAAGATTCGAAGAGCATAAGAACAAAAATAAAGGCGCAAAATTCTTTCGCGCGCGAGTGCCTATCAAAATTGTTTATACCGAATCAGGCCATACTAGAAGTAGCGCATTGATCCGTGAGGCTGCAATTAAAAAGCTTTCTAGAGTAGAAAAACTGAATCTTATTAATGTATAGTTGTATATACATTTAATTTTGTAATAAAAATATAAACTGCCGTTAATAAAAGGGAAATTAATTATTTAGTTAATTATTATTAACTTTTAATATGTTTGTATATACAATTAGTAAAATGCAAACACCTAGATATTTAGTAATCAAACAATTTATAGAAAATAAAATAAATAGTGGTCTATGGAAGCCAGGATCAAGAGTTCCTTCTGAAGCTGAACTCACACTTGAGTTTGCAGTAAGCAGAATGACAGCTCGACGAGCGCTTTCCGAGTTAGATAACGATGGCCTTATAAGTCGTTCAGCAGGGAAGGGTTCTTTCGTAAGTTCAAAGAGCGAGGGTTTCACCAAAATAACACTTCCTAAGGTCGATAATGATTTTTTAGCTAGCTCTGATGCTTACTTTCGCATACTAGCTTTAGACACTGTTATGTCAGATTTTGAAACCATGCGTGATATGAGAGTGAATGAAGAGGAGGAAATCGCAAAAGGGGTGTTTCTATTTTTTAATCAGAAGACTCCGATTAAATTACTATATGTCTATGCTAAATTGAGTGTTCATTCTGCTTTTTTAAAACAGAAATTCTCTAAAATAACCCCAGAGGGTTACTTAGACTGGAGTTTGCCACCAGATTTGGTAAACAAAAACATACAAGCCGTTATGCTTGGTGATAAAGAAAAAAGTTATTTAATAGACTACATCAGCTCTGAACAGGCAAGTTTACTTGTCAAAGAGCGCCGACTTTTAAAGAATGAGATTACAAGTGTCTGTTATTCATACTATTTGGATCCAAATCTTACATTTGGAGACTGGTAGTCGGAAAGATTATGTAATGATTCCAGGAGTTGGGTTCTGTTTCCCAGGTACAACGATTTGTGACGCTTGGTCACGACGCATTTTTTCGAGTTCTTCCATTGTCTCTTTCACTGCAATTTCTGATTTTGCGGAGAAATCATTGGCCGCCTCACCGATTGTTGTTCCCTCTAATTCAAAGTTTATAGGTATAGGACCCATGCCCGTCATTATTTGTGCAGATCCATAGAATAATATTTTGCGATTTGTATCAACTGAACCGTCTGCTTTAACTGGAGTGAGCTGGCGTATCGAACCAACACTTTGGTCTGTGAATGCTTGTTCTTGGTACAAATTCTCTGAATCCATTTCGTTTTTTGATGAGTCCATATTGATACGCCTTATTTGTTAATGTTTCTAGTTTATCGCAAATAATAAAAAAGACATCACTTGGATAGATGTAAGATATAAATTCTGTCATTGACACTGTCGTAAAAGTTACAAAAATTTGTAATATTTATGTATTGTCGGTGTAATTTAATAGAAACTTACTACTCTTGAGTTAGTGGCATGGCAAAACAAAGTATTTTAGTAATTGATGATGAGCCAGCGATAAGAGACATGCTTAATATAGCTCTCGATGCTGCGGGATTTCAAGTTAAATTAGCGGAAGATGCCAAGCAGGCATACCCTATTATTATTGATACTCCGCCTGATCTCATTTTACTTGATTGGATGATGCCTGGTACCAGCGGCATTGAATTTTTGCGTAGGCTTCGACGTGAAGAAATAAATATTAACATTCCTGTCATTATGCTGACCGCAAAGGTTGAGGAAACAAGCAAAATCTCTGGTTTAGATTCAGGAGCCGACGATTACATCGCAAAACCATTCTCACCTAGAGAGCTTGTATCTAGAGTAAAGGCAGTTCTTCGAAGAGCCTCAGGCAAAAATTTGAAAGATGTTATAAAGGTAGATGCCCTGACGTTTGACCCCGTAAGTCATCGAGTAAGTATTAATGACCAATTGATTCCTTTGGGTCCGACAGAATACAAACTTCTTCAGTTTTTCCTTACACATCAAGAGCGTGTATATACTAGAGATCAAATTCTTGATTACGTTTGGGGACGAAATGTTTATTTGGATGAAAGGACTGTCGACGTTCATATAAGACGCCTGCGAAAAGCAATTTCTATTGCAGGACAAGACAACTATGTGCAGACTGTGAGGGGAGCTGGGTATAGATTTTCTACCCAAGTAAATACATAGTTTTAGAGTGACATAGTTGCGCCCAGGATTACGCGAAGAAATTTGGCGAGCTACTCGTATTTTCGTTGTAGCGTCATTATTTGGTTGGGGCATGAATTCATTTCTTGAATTCATTCTCTTTGCGTCACTTTTATATCTTATTTGGTCATTTAGACGGGCGGTAAAAATCTTTCAGTGGGTAGATGATGGGATGCGAGGTATCCCACCAAGTGGCAGCGGTATGTGGGGTGATATCTCAGATACGCTCAATCGTCAGAAAAGAAGGCATAAAAAAGCTCAAGAGAAATTATCGTCAGCAGTAAGACGAATCACGGAAGTGGTTGAATCCATAGATGATGGAATCATAATTCTTAATTCTGACAGAACCATTGACTCTTGGAATAAAGCCGCGACAAAATTTCTTGGACTTAGAAAAAATGATAGGGGAGTGCCTATTTTTAATCTGATTAGAGACCCCGATTTTGTAGCCTATTTATCAAGTCCCGAATCACGAGAACCAATTGAGATAGTCTTACCAAATAGCATAGAAAAAAAACTTCAAATTTCTGCATCATTGATTGGTAAGGAAGATATTGTTGTAGTGATTACTGATATCACGAAGTTCTCTACGATCGATAGGATTAAATCTGAATTTGTAAGTAATGTATCACATGAGTTAAGGACTCCCCTCACCGTTTTTAGAGGTTACTTGGAATCTTTTGAAGACAAAGCCGACAAATCATCTTCAGAAAAACTAGCAATATCGCACATGCTAAAACAAGTGCATCGTATGGAGTCTCTTGCGAACGACCTTACAACACTTTCGTCTATGGAGGAGGCTGGTAGCAAGGTCCCATTGGAGAAATTTAAGCTAAATGAATTAGTAACTGAAATAGTAAGCGAGGCTGAAAAGCTTGGAAATAAGCAGCATATTTTTACTTTGGATTTGGTCTCTTGTGATTTTGTTGGAGATTTGAATGGTGTTCGAGCAGCTCTGGGAAATATTATCTTTAATGCAGTGAGACATAATCCTGAGGGAGTCAACGTCAACATTAGTCTTGATAAGGAAGGTGAGGGATTTCTTGTCTCGGTTTCAGATGATGGTGTGGGTCTAGATAGAGACGATATCCCTAGATTAACAGAGAGATTTTTTAGAGGAGATAGGAGTAGAAATTTTGGAACGGGTGGTAGTGGTTTGGGTTTAGCTATTGCCAAGCATGCAATCAACAGATCTCAGGGTACGCTAGAAATCCAAAGTAATCTTGATGAAGGTGCATTATTTAAAGTTTGGCTACCCAATCAAAGTTAATACTTGTTATTAGGTCGGCCTTGTTCGAGGTGCACTTTTGTTTGCGAATGCCTCTAGTCGGGCATTCGACTCTGGTTGTGTATTAACGATTCCCGCAACAACAGCCTCCGAGTATGCCGCATCTAAAGCGGACATATTTTGCATATGGCTGATTGCTGAGCATATAGCAAAATTTGATAATGCAGGATTTTCAGCTGCGGCACGTGCTACTTTCATCGCCGTATCCTCACTATCTTCAACAAGGTACTGACATAAGCCGACATCTACCGCTTCCTGCTGTTTATAAACACGGCCTGTTAGCATCATATCGATCATTCTTGCTTTGCCCACCAAATCAGCGACGCGAATAGTCGCCCCTCCACCGGTGAATAACCCCCTTTGACCTTCTGGAAGTGCAAAGTAAGTAGTTTGATCAGCAACACGAACATGAGCAGAGGACGCTAATTCTAGTCCTCCTCCAACAACGGCGCCCTTTAACGCCGCAATAATTGGTACACCACCATACTCCATTTTATTGAACGCTTCATGCCATCTAAGGCAAATATGCATGAATTCTTCAGGTCGTCTTTGCTCATTATGATGTTCAATTAAATCAAGTCCCGCACAAAAATGATCTCCTTCTGCCCTCAAAACTATAGCTCTTGCTCCCAATCGTGGAAGTTTTGAAAAAACTTCAATTAATTCTTCAATCGTTTGCGCATTTAGTGCGTTGCGTTTTTTTGCTCTAGAGAGCACTACTTGCACAATCCCACTTTCATCAGCAGAAAGCGTAAGATTTTCAATGTCAAAGTTATCAATGTTTTCGAGCATGATTTTTCCTTGTTACTGACAGAAGACAAAAACTTTCTTCATTATAAGTTCTTAATTTTTTGAGTCTAGGAGAATGTTATTAGGATTGGCCGGTTCTTGCGCGCGTTCGAAGTTCATATTTTTGTATTTTGCCCGTTGCGGTTTTTGGCAATTCGCAAAATACAACTTTTTTAGGCCTTTTAAATCCAGCAAGGTGTTGCCGACAAAATAGCTCTACCTCATCTTCAGATAACGACTTACCTTCAATTAATTCTATAAATGCACACGGGACTTCTCCCCATTTTTCGTCTGATATTGCGACAACTGCGGCAAGCGATACTGATTCATGCTCGTGCAGCACATCCTCTATTTCTACTGAAGAGATGTTCTCGCCACCAGAGATGATGATGTCTTTTAAACGATCTTTTATTTCTATATATCCATCCGGATGCATTACTGCAATATCGCCAGTATGGAACCAACCGTTTTTAAATACAGTTTTTGTATTTTCTAAATCTTTCAGATATCCCTTCATGATTGTATTTCCACGAATAAGAATTTCTCCGGTATGGATACCGTCTTCCTTTACTTGCTCTCCTGATTCGAGATCAACAACTTTTAAACCCGCAGTATGGACCATTCCAACTCCTTGTCTTGCCTTGAGTTTAGCTTTTTGTTCAGTCTGAAAACCATTCCAGCCAACATTCCAAGTGCTCATTACGGTATGCCCATAAGTTTCTGTGAGTCCATAGACTTGGGTCACGTTGAACCCAAGCTTTTCTATGCCTTGAAGTATGGATGCTGGTGGTGGCGCACCTGCGGTCATAATTTCTACTGGATGCTGACATTTAAAATCTTTTGCTGCAGGTGAGTTCAGTAACATATTCAATACAATTGGTGCTCCACCGAAATGAGTTATCTTGTTGGTTATTATTGAATTGAATATTTCTTCAGGCAAAACAACTCGTGTGCAAAAAATTGTTCCCGCTAATGCCGCCATTGTCCATGCATGACCCCATCCGTTACAGTGAAAGAGAGGTACCGTATACAGATATTTGGGATGTTTTGGAAGATCCCAATCAGTAATTGTACCCATCGACATTAGATATGAGCCTCGGTGATGATAAACCACTCCTTTCGGTTTGCCCGAGGTGCCTGAAGTGTAGTTTAGACTAATTGCATTCCACTCATCATTTGGAAGCTGCCAGTCAAAATCGGCATCACCACTTCCAATAAATTTGTCATATGTGATGTGGCCTATCGTTTTTGGTTCTTTGGCATTTTGAAAATCTACAATATCTATGACATATAAATCTCTATTTTTTGATAACTTTATTGCGCTCTCAGCTTGAGGTGAGAGTTCAGAATCTACTATAAATACTTTTGCTTCACTGTGATTTAAAATATAACCAATAGTTTCTACATCTAACCGGGTATTTATTGTATTCAGCACGGCTCCTGACATTGGCACACCGAAGTGGGCTTCGATCATTTCTGGTGTGTTAGCCGAGAGTATTGAAACGGTATCCCCGTGTTTAATACCAAGCTTTGTTAATGCAGAGGCTAGTTTTATCGTCCTAGCGTAAAGCTCTTTCCATGAGTACGTGATCTCTCCATAAACTATAGCGGGATGGTCTGGAAATACTTTTGCAGATCTTTCAATAAAGCTCAGCGGAGTAAGCGCTTGGAAATTAGCATTCGCTTTATCGAATTTGTCATATTCTTTTCTGGTCATATGCGCCTTTAAAAGCATCGATCGTCACGTGTGAGATTATCACAGATCAATGTTGATTATGAGTGAAATCTGATGTGATTGAAGGCTATAGAGGACTTAGGCAGACTTAGTTGTAAAAGACAAGGGAGCTCTTATGGCTCCCTTGCAAAAACTTGAGCTAATTAGAATTTGTGTTCTAATCCTATGCCCAATGAGGAAAACTCATCTTTCTCTGAATCAGACATGGTGTCTTCGTTTTGGGTATAAAAAGCAAACATCTTTGTGTTTTTAGCAAACTTATAGTCAGCTCCGATTGAAAATGTGTCCTCATCATGAGTGTCGCCATCCAGTGAACCAAATTGGGCCTTAATAGAAGTTTTACTTGATGACTTATATGACAGGCTTCCAAAAAATCCTGTTTCATTATTAAAATCAACATTATCATCAGTATCTTGATACATTAGCCCAATCTGAAAGTTCCCAATTTTGTACTGAGAGACAAGTCGAGTGAGGTCTTTTTTATCAATGTCTTTATCGCCTGAAATGCTCAAGTAAAGATCATCTTTCTCATAGTTAATGGAGTAGGAAATGCCATCGTTTATTGATGAATCTGTTGAACCGTCACCAGTTAAATCGCTTCCTTCACCAGGAACGAATGCAACCATAGATGTAAAGTTTGAAAAATTTGGAGTTCTGTAAATAATTATATTTGATACTCTATTTTCACCTTCAAATGTATTTTTAATATCGCCCTCTAAATCATTGAATAGATCAATTTTCTTTTGTGCAAGTTTTGTGGGTGTATCATGTTTTCCTGTAAATAGAGTTCCATACTGACTCTTTATACCTACAAATGAATTTCTCTGCTTGAAGCTTTGCCCTTTGCAATCTCCATCATCAATACATATTTCGTATTCAACTTGATAGATGACTTCAAGATCATCGCCTATGCTATTCGTACCTTTTATACCAAGTCTTGATGCATTACTGTTTAAATTCCATTGTCCAGATCCGTTGTCATCAGAATTAGTAATTGATAGATTCGCTTTTCCATATATTTCAGCTCCGTTTGCAATGCTCATGAAGCAAACTGAAGTACAAACTAGAAAGAAGAGAGATAACTTGAGTCGCATGATTTTTGCCTCGATTATTAAATAAATATTTCATTTTTATTTCACTAAAATCAAAACTATATTTAATATATATGACACTTTTATTACAAAAAGAGACAAAAACAGTTTTTTGTAATATTTCTGAAATATTTCTGCCATAAACTGATTCATGTGAGGTCAAGCAACACAAATATTCTTAAAATTTGGAGAAATAAATATGCGATCAATCATGTCAATTCTTTCAGTGTTTAGTATTCTATTGAGTGCACTGCTCAGTTCCTATGCAATGTCACGGGACGGAATTCAAGTAGTAGGTTCGTCAACGGTCTATCCCTTCTCGACAGTTGTTGCCGAGAGATACGGACGGTCAAGTGGCAGTCTAACTCCGACCATTGAATCTACTGGATCTGGTGGCGGGATGAAGCTCTTCTGCTCTGGAGTTGGTGTCAACCACCCGGATATTACAAACTCATCTCGGAGAATGAAAAAATCAGAGTTCGAGAGATGTATGGAGAATGGTGTAGAGGAAATTATAGAAGTTCAAATTGGATATGATGGAATTGTCATTGCTAATGCTGTAGAAGCTGCAGACCTTAACATATCTCGAAAAGATCTTTTTCTTGCGCTTGCTGAGATGGTTCCAACTGACAAAGAGGGAGAGTTGATAGAAAATCCATATACTTCATGGAAAGAGGTGAACTCAGATTTGCCTGACCTTGAGATCGAGGTTTTGGGACCTCCTCCAACCTCAGGGACTCGAGACGCATTTGCTGAATTGGGATTAGAGGGAGGATGCAAAACCTTTGATTGGATTGCGAAACTAAAAAAGACAGACAAAAATGCATATAAGCAAATCTGCCACACGGTCAGGGAAGACGGGCATTATGTGGAAGCAGGGGAGAATGATAATTTAATCGTTCAAAAATTAAATGCGAATCCTGATGCACTTGGTATTTTTGGATTCAGTTTTCTTGACCAAAACGCTGACAAAGTAAAAGGATCTAAAATTGAATCTATCTCTCCAACGTTTGATTCCATTGCTGACAAATCTTACTCGATCTCAAGACCTTTGTACTTTTATGTTAAAAAAGCCCACATCGGAGTTGTTCCTGGTATTAAGGGATTTTTGAGAGAATTTACTAGTGAGAGAGCTTGGGGCGAGGACGGATATCTTGCTGATAAAGGAATGATACCTCTTCCAGAGGAGGAAAGATTTTTGGCAGCAAAGAACACAAGAAGTCTGACCGCAATGACTGGTAAAGAACCGTTGCAATAAGCTTTTCAGTCTGACAAAGTAGGTCCTGAAAATTTCAGGATCTACTTTCTAAAGGAATACACGCTATGCAAATTAGTACGCTCGTACTCCTTTTACTTCTTATATCAGTATTCGCTTTCTACACGAGTCAAAATCGATCAATATCTGTCGCGGGCAAGCTCGGAGGGATAAGATCTTTACCCTCATTGCCGAGCTATTACGGCGCATACTCTGTTCTATTTACATTAATACCTGTATCAATATTTTTAACTCTTTGGATATCGCTAGATCAGATAGTCATTGAAAGACTAGTTGTGGATAAGATTCCTCAGGAGTTTGTGCCCTCGAAATCCTCTGATTATGAGCTTATGGTCAACAGAATCACAAGTATATCTGAGGGAATTATTTATGCTGATTCGGTTTTAGCTTGGCAACTTGATGCTGCTTCGCATATGCAGAAATTCGAAGCTATTTCTCGTTGGTCGATAACTGTAATCTCAATATTGATGGCGGCATTGTGTCTGTATTGGGCAACTCAAAAAGTTTCTGTAAATTTCAATGCAAGACCTGTGGTCGAGAATATTATGGAGAGAATTCTTTTAGTCTCTGCCTGTGTTGCAATTTTTACAACTATTGGGATTATTTTTTCTGTTTTGTTTGAATCAATTCAGTTTTTTCGAAAAGTTCCCTTTTTTGATTTTGTCTTTGGGTTGGAATGGAGTCCGCAAACGGCAATTAGAGAAGATCAGGTAGGCTCATCTGGAAGTTTTGGTGCGGTGCCATTATTTGTGGGCACGATTCTAATATCGCTTGTAGCAATGATAATTGCGGTCCCAATCGGGTTAATGTCTGCAATATATTTATCTGAGTATGCAAGTTTGAATGTAAGAACAATTGCAAAACCTGCCTTAGAAATTTTAGCGGGAATTCCAACGGTCGTTTATGGGTTTTTCGCAGCAATTACGGTGGCACCAGTACTTAGAGACTTTGGAGAAAGTGTTGGGCTTGATATTGCATCAGAAAGTGCGCTTGCAGCAGGTGCAGTGATGGGAATTATGATCATTCCATTTATTTCGTCGATTGCAGATGATGTTATAAGCGCAGTTCCTCAAAGTATGAGGGATGGTTCTCTTGCGATGGGAGCTACGCATTCAGAAACTGTGAAAAGAGTTGTCATACCTGCAGCTTTGCCAGGAATTGTAGGAGGTATTTTACTTGCAATGTCTAGAGCGATTGGCGAGACCATGATTGTAGTTATGGCTGCTGGGCTAGCAGCGAATCTAACGGTCAATCCACTTGATGCCGTTACGACTGTCACTGTTCAAATAGTAACGCTGTTAACAGGTGATCAGGAATTTGATAGCGCGAAAACACTTGCGGCATTTGCTTTGGGATTGATGTTATTTGTCGTTACCTTGATGCTAAATATATTTGCATTACAGATAGTGAAGAAATATAGAGAACAATATGAGTAAAGATAATCGTGCCCTAATAAAACAATCTCTCAAGAGACGAAATAGGGCTGAGAGGAACTTCCAGTGGTTTGGCAAATTAGGAGTAGCGCTTGGTCTTGCAGCTGTTGTTCTTTTGTTTGTGGATATTATTTCTAAAGGATCTGGCGCTTTTAGAGCAACCTATATTCAGTTAGAAATAGAGTATGATCCAGAAGCTATTGGTATTTTGAATGTAAATGATACTGAAGAATTTATTTTTGCAAATTGGCAGAATTTAGCAAAAAAATCGTTGAGAGATCTTTTCCCGGAGGTTACTAAGCGCGGAGAAAGAAGGAAACTTAATAATTTAGTTAGTGAAGGTTCGGGATTTGATTTCAGAGATCAGTTGACCCAGAACCCAAGTTTATGGGGAACTAAAGAGACCCTTTGGATTTTGGCAGACGATGATATCGATACATATTATAAAAGTTGGCTCGATGATGACCCTTTCTCTGCCAGATTAACTTCAGAGCAAATAAAATGGATAGATCAACTTCATAACGATGATCTAATAGCTCTTAAATTTAATACAAAGTTTTTTGAACGGGGAGATTCGAGAGAACCCGAGCAGGCAGGTATCAAGGGTGCACTAATAGGCTCGTTTTTTACGCTTATTTTAACTCTATTGATGTCGTTTCCAATGGGAGTTACAGCGGCAATATACTTAGAAGAGTTTGCGCCTAAAAATAAATGGACTGACTTAATTGAAGTAAATATAAATAATTTAGCAGCGGTGCCCTCGATAATTTTTGGATTATTAGGCCTTGCTATTTTTATAAATTTTTTTGGTATACCCCGGTCAATACCAGTCCTTGGTGCTATTGTCTTGGCACTTATGACACTACCCACAATAATTATTACCAGTAGAGCCGCTATAAAGTCTGTCCCACCCTCAATCCGAGAAGCTGCGCTCGGGGTTGGTGCTTCAAAGTTCCAAACAACATTACATCATGTTTTGCCTCTTTCATTACCCGGCATGTTAACTGGTGCAATTATTGGAATGGCGAGGGCGCTCGGTGAAACTGCTCCCTTGCTAATGATTGGCATGGTGGCCTTTATAGTTGATATTCCTGGAGGCTTTACTGATCCTGCCACAGTTTTGCCTGTGCAAATATTTTTATGGATAGATAGCCCTGAGAGAGCGTTCGTAGAAAAAACTTCTGCAGCAATAATTATATTGCTGTCTTTTTTAATGGTTATGAATTTTGTTGCGGTATACTTAAGAAAGCGTTTAGAGAGACGTTGGTAGTTAATAAAGGGAAAAAAATGAGTGATTCAACCCTAAAGCAGGCCGATTCATCGAATAAGTTAATAGGAAAAGCTTCCGTTAAAACTTTTAGTTTTGACCAGCAGTTACATGCCTCTGAGAGTTATTCAACGATTGGCAAGAATTTAGTTGAGGATGCCAAGATGTCAGTGCGGAATGTCGACGTATTCTATGGCGACAAACAAGCAATTTTTGATGTCAATATGGACATCAAGAAAAATGAAGTTATTGCGATGATAGGCCCCTCAGGTTGCGGCAAGTCAACGTTTTTGCGGACGTTAAATCGTATGAATGACACGATAGATTCTTGCAAAGTTACAGGAGATGTAACGATGGATGGTGAGAACCTTTACGATCCTAAGCTTGATGTCGTTGAGTTGAGAGCAAGAGTAGGTATGGTTTTCCAAAAACCAAACCCGTTTCCAAAATCTATTTTCGAAAATGTGGCTTACGGTCCAAGACTTCATGGTCTCGCAAATTCAAAAGCGGATTTAGATGATTTAGTTGAAAGCAGTTTAAAAAAGGCGGGTCTTTGGGATGAAGCAAAAGACAGATTGCATCAGCCTGGTACTGGATTGTCAGGTGGTCAGCAGCAAAGATTATGTATAGCTCGAGCAATAGCAATTGAGCCAGAAGTTATTTTAATGGATGAGCCTTGCTCTGCATTAGACCCAATTGCAACCGCTCGGATTGAGGAGTTAATCGAAGAGTTAAGTCAAAATTTTACGATTGCGATTGTTACACATAGTATGCAACAAGCAGCGAGAGTATCACATAGAACTGCTTACTTTCATTTGGGTAAGTTAATTGAGGTCAATCCAACTGAAACTGTATTTACAATGCCCGAGCACAAACTCACTGAAGCATATATTACGGGTAGATTTGGCTAGCTTTTAGTTTTATTAATATTGTTAAGAGTATTGGAGAAAAAATGACAGAAATTTCGTTTGAAAATCACATAATGAAACAGTTTGATGATGAACTCGAGGAGATTCGCACCCGTTTGATGGAGATGGGTGGTAAGGTGGAACAACAACTTAAAAATGCCATATTGTCTATCCATAATGGCGATAGTAAATTAGCGCAAGACGTAATCGAGCAGGAAAAATTTATCGATCAAATGGAGAAAGACCTAGACGATTCATGTATTTTAGTTATTGCAAGACGACAACCCGCAGCAAGTGATTTAAGGTTAGTAATGGCTGTTACGAAGGCAGTTAACGATCTGGAGCGGATTGGAGATGAGGCAAAAAAAATAGCGAATCACTCAATTATCTTATCCGAAGAGGATAATAAAAAAAGCGGCTATCCAGAAGTGCGGCATATCGGAGCGTCAGTCTCAAAAATGCTTTCTGATGCACTTACGGCATTTGCGAGATTTGATGCAGAAGCTGCGATGAAAACATTTAATCAGGATGTACAGATAGATCTTGAGTACAAAACTGCGCTCCGTGAGCTGATGACTTATATGATGGAGGATCCCAAAAGTATCACGCATGTCATAAATATTCTGTGGGTAGTCAGATCTCTTGAGCGGATAGGAGACCATACCAAAAACCTTTGTGAACAGATTGTTTTTGTTGTTCAAGGGAAAGACATTAGACACGATTAATCTAATAATCCAAATAGTAATATTTCTGTAATATAAGTTTCACTCAATCGTCATCTAAGACTGTTTCAATTCTCAATATTAAATTTGAGAAATTTCTTGTGTGATACGGCAGGTGTTGCCTTTAATAAGGAACTTCCTTTGGAAGGATCAACCATTATCGAAGAGGCAGTGATAATGGACAGTAACTATGCCATTACAAATGACTCTGCGTCAGTTACTGGTGACGCGATTACTCCACAGGATAATGGTTCCTCTTTTGTATTTGATTCAACGGACTACATAGGTGCTGTAAAGCCAGGTGAGACACCTTGGTATGCAGAGTGGGCTATCCCCGGCTCACTTTAGCAGTTATAAGTAGTTTTTAAGGCCCCTTTTGGGGCCTTTTTTTTTCTTGAAATTTTGTAATACACTTACTCAGTATAGATAGATATGGAGATGAGCTTTCAAATGTTTAGATTAATATTCGGATTAATACTACTACTTATTGTTAATCAAGGGTTGAGCAATGACATTCTTGAAACACAGCAAAAACGTTTTGAAACTCTCGCACTGCAACTTTGGGATTATGCAGAGCTCGGATATTTAGAGGTTAGAAGTTCAAATCTACTAAAAGAGGAGTTAAAAAACGAAGGATTCAAAATTGAAAATAACTTGGCAGAGATACCAACTGCTTTTAAGGCAGTTTATGGAGAGTCAGGTCCAACAATAGGCATATTGGGTGAATTTGACGCTCTTCCCGGACTTTCTCAAACTAATTCTCCTTTTAAAGAACAAGCGGATAATATAACGGGCGCAGGACACGCATGTGGACATCACTTATTTGGTGCCGGCTCTGCCTGGGCTGCGGTAATGATAAAAAAATGGTTAATAGAGACAAAAACACCGGGTCGGATTGTCTTTTTTGGGACACCTGCAGAGGAAGGGGGTTCTGGAAAAGTTTATATGGCACGAGAAGGAGCTTTTGATAATGTTGATATCATGTTCCATTGGCATCCGGCCTCCTCTAATCAAGCAAATTCCAGCACATCAAATGCTAACAAGTCTGGCAAATTCACATTCAAGGGAATCTCAGCACATGCGGCGAGCGCTCCAGAAAAGGGAAGATCTGCACTAGATGGTGTTGAAGCAATGAATATGATGGTGAATATGATGCGAGAGCATGTTCCGCAGGAGTCGAGAATACATTACGTGATTACAAAAGGGGGACTCGCGCCAAATGTTGTTCCTGATCTTGCGGAGGTATACTACTATGTTCGTCATCCTGATCGATTGGTTGTAAAACAGTTATTCGAGAGAGTCGTAAAAGCTGCTGAGGGCGCAGCTATGGGCACTGAGACAAAACTCAGTTATGAAGTCATGCACGGTAATTATTCTTTAATGCCAAATGACACAATTCAAAAACTTCTGCATTCGCAATTAAGTGCTTCGGGAGGAATCGATTACACATCAGATGAGCAAATCTATGCGCAAGAAATCTATAAAACATTATTTGAGCCCTCACAAAGGCTTGGAGATGAAAAAAAGATCATGCCTTTTAAGCAATCCCATGGATATGGTTCGACAGATGTTGGTGATGTCAGCTGGTTAATTCCAACCGGGGGTATCAGAACAGCCACTTGGGTGCCCGGCACGTCTGCTCACTCATGGCAGGCAGTAGCAGCAGGTGGAACAACTATTGGGCTTAAGGGTATGAAACTAGCGGCTGATGTATTGACCGACTCAGCAGTTCAAATATACGAAAATCCCACAATAATTATTGAGGCGAAGCAGGAGCTAGCAAGTCGAGTCGGTGAGGATTTTCAATATGAGGCGCTTTTGGGAGACAGAGATCCTCCACTGGATTATAGAGTCAATTAGACTTTACAACTTGGTCGCGCACTAACCGTGCTATACCATCTATGAAGGTTTTTATAGTCCTCTGGAATGGGCTTTTTGACCCACTTTGCAAAGTCGATACAAACCAGGGCGCTGATATCCGCAACTGAGAAATAATTGCTGACCATATATTCATTTGACTCAAAATGACTTTCTAGATCAGCGAGAAAATTGTCTAGGCGTAATAGACCTCGTTTTGCGAGCTCAGGTATTTGAGCGTAATTATGAGGGCCTGGCATTGCTCTGTCTTTTAATCCGGGCGTAAAATTACGGAAAGCTTCGGCTGCTGCCATAAATCCATCTAATTGAATCTTTGTATTTGCTGCCTCCACGAGTGCTCCTTCGACTGGATCTCTACCATGTAAAGGATTATCTGGATGTATATCTTCTAAATATCGACAAATAGCATTTACTTGAGGAATTGTAGTGCCATCTTCAAGCTCCAACAGCGGGACCTCTAAGTTAGGGTTTTTAGAGCGGTAGTCTGAGGTCATATGCTCACCTTTCATTAGATTAAGTTCTACCGTTTCTATCTTAATGTTTTTCTCAGCAATAAATATTCTTACTCTTCTAGGACTTGGCGCTGTTGAACAATCATAAAATTTCATAATTTACCCGCACTTAACATTGGTTTCTTAGTTTGAATCGAAAGGTGATTCATTCGCTGTATTATTGATTCCCTGATTCCATTTTTATCAAGCCCAACTGAAGCTAATTGATCTTTAGGATCACCATGATCGACAAAAGAATCAGGCAATCCCAAATGTAATATAGGTATGGTGAGTCCTTCTGAAGCCAAAAATTCTGAGACTGCTGAACCCGCGCCACCGGCAACTGAATTTTCTTCAAGCGTAACCAATAGGTCATTATTTTTTGCAGCTTCTATTAAAATCTCCTTATCGAGCGGCTTAACAAAACGCATATCAAAGACGGAGAAGTCCATCTCATCTGATAAATCAATTACAGAGTTTAAAAGTGTTCCAAAATTCAAAATAGCAACTTGGGTTCCATGTCTAACAATATTTGCCTTACCAATCGGAAGTTGTTGCATTTCTTTTTCAATCTGAACGCCTGGACCTGTTCCTCTGGGATATCTCACAGCGGCTGGACCGTCATGCATGAAGCCTGTATATAACAATTGTCGGGTTTCATTTTCGTTGGACGGTGCCATAAGTAACATGTTCGGGATACACCGAAGATAGCTAATATCATAAGCGCCAGCATGTGTAGCGCCATCCTGCCCAACGAGTCCGGCACGGTCTAGGGCAAAAAGTACATCTAAGTTTTGGACAGCTACATCGTGTATGAGTTGATCATAGGCTCTTTGAAGAAAAGTTGAATAAATAGCGACCACAGGTTTAGTGTTTTCACATGCCATCCCCGCAGCCAAAGTTACAGCATGTTGTTCTGCTATGGCTACATCTTCATACCGATCTGGAAATTTTTCAGCAAATTTGTTCATCCCAGATCCCTCGCACATCGCTGGAGTGATTCCAATCAAGCGCTGGTCCTGTTCTGCCATATCACATAACCACTCCCCAAAAATATCTGAATATTTCGGCATTTTTTTCTTGGGTTTAGCTTTTTCGATTACTTTATCCGACTTAACCGGTTCGATTTTGGTGAGAGCATGATATCCAACAGGATCACCTTCAGCTGGACTATAACCTTTGCCTTTTTGCGTGATGATATGCAGCATCACCGGCCCTTTAATTTCTTGAAGTTTTTTTAGAGTACTGGTCAAAAGTGGTAAATCGTGACCATCGAGTGGCCCTATGTAATAGAAACCAAGTTCTTCAAAGATGGTCGCTGGTGAGACCATACTTTTCATATATTCCTCTGTTTTTCTGACAAAGTTCTTTGTCTGGGGGAGTGACTTCAATGCTTTTTTGCCAGTTTCACGCAGTTGATTATAAAAACGACTTGCCCACAATTTAGAAAAATAAGTAGAAAGGCCACCAGTATTTTTAGAAATCGACATTTGATTGTCATTGAGGACCACTAGCAGATCTTTGTCGACATGAGACGCATGATTTATCGCCTCAAAGGCCATTCCAGCTGTCATTGCGCCATCACCAATTACCGCAACTGTTTTTCTCGAATTGTTCTGATGGCTTGAGGCTAGAGTCATTCCAAGTGCTGCACTGATAGACGTGCTTGAGTGTCCAACACCAAAAGTGTCATATTCGCTTTCACTGCGTTTTGGGAATCCTGAAAGACCTCCTTCTTTTCGCATTGTATCCATTTTGTCCCGGCGACCGGTGATGATTTTGTGAGGATAGGTTTGATGTCCAACATCCCAAACGATTCGATCTTCAGGCGTGTTATAGGCAAAGTGCAAAGCGACTGTGAGTTCAACAACGCCTAAACCCGCACCAAAGTGCCCACCGGTTTGACCGACGGAAAAAAGCAAGAACTCTCTTAATTCGTCAGCTAGATCGAGAAGTTGCTTTTCATTAAAATCACGAAGATCACCTGGAGTATCTACTAGATCTAGCAGAGGCGTGTCGGGCGGCAATAGAGGGATTTCACTAAACGACTTAGCCATATTTTATTTTAACTCACACGATATCCGGATCATGAATATTACACTAAAAATAAGTTTAATATGTGCGCGAGATAATAAAATTTGCTAAAACACGAAGGGGATCAGCTTTGTGTTCAAAGACTTCAAGAGCCTCGATACTCTCTTTATAAAGGGAGGAGGCTCTCTCTTTCGATTTACTTAAACCAAGGAGAGACGTGTAGGTAGATTTTTTATTAGATACATCCGAACCTCGGCTTTTCCCCATCTCTTCAGTCGAACTTTCTACATCTAATATGTCGTCTTGAATCTGAAATGCAAGACCTATTTTTTTAGCGAATATTTTTAAACTCTCCTCTTGAGCATCAGACATTTTCTGCGTTGTTATCCCGCCCATTATTATACTTGCCTCAATGAGTGCGCCAGTTTTGCAATTATGCATCTCATCTAATTGCTCTTGATTTAAGGCTGTGGCCGAACAATCCAAATCTATTGCTTGACCTTTGACCATGCCAGAGCAGCCAATATTTGCTGCCAAGATTTTCACTAACCTTATATGATTTTGATATGTAAGTGAGCTTATATCAGCTATTGTTTCAAAGGCCAAAGCTTGGAGTGCATCGCCTGCCAATATTGCTGTTGCCTCATTAAACTTAACATGGCATGTGGGCTTCCCGCGACGTAAATCGTCATTATCCATTGATGGCAAATCATCATGGATTAGAGAGTATACATGCATCATTTCAATCGCGGCCGCTACGGAAAATGTTGCTGAGTTATTTTCAGAAATAGCATCTGCTGCTGCGATACACAGCAGTGGACGGATTCTTTTCCCACCGTTCAGCATGGAGTAACGCATTGCAGAGTGCAGATTGCTTGCATGATTATGTTGAGCTGGAAGGAGCTGACTTAACTTCGTGTTGAAGGTTTCTCTATGATCATCTAGGTACTTATTCATTGGCAGACTAACCGAAATTAGAATTCGTCAGTATTGAAATCCTGCTTGACCAATTCCTCACCCTGCTTAGTTAAGATTTCTACTTTCTGTTCTGCATTCTTTAGGGTAGCTTGACACGCTTGTGCTATTTTCACGCCTTCTTCATAAGCTTTTATTGAGTCCTCTAGACTTAAGTTTCCATTCTCAAGTTGAGCCACCAGAACTTCTAACTTCTCAATTTGTGCTTCGAAATTTAAAGGTTTTTTATCATCACTCACAATTATTTATTCCGTTTTTTACGCATTTTACAACACTAAGAGTTTTCAGTAACCCTTATACATTACATTGATTGATTTTAATTTTTCCTAAACACTATATTCACAAACTCTGTGAGAATATAACCAGGATAAGAACCGGACACACAAATTTCACATAGTTGGGCCATATTTTCCAAAAAATGCCCTGCTCTGCTAAGTCATTACCACTTTTTATCTCCATAAGTATTTTATTACGAGAAAAGACCCAGCCCGCAAAAACACATATTAGTGCTCCGAGAAGGGGCTGCGCTCTCTCTGTTGTCAGAGTGATAACAAATCCAAAGAGTGATTCAAAGTTAAAGCAAATAAGCACGCTGAATAAAAAGATGATTGCACTTATTAAGTAAGTTGCAATGACTCGCTTTATTGAAAACTGCTCAACGACATAAGAGACTGGAACCTCAAGCATGGAGATCGACGAAGTTATCGCTGCAATGGACATTAATAGGAAAAATACAAATGCTATTAAAGATCCCGCAGAACCCATGCTAGTGAATAAGGCGGGTAGTACTTGAAAAATCAAGCCTGGGCCTGCAATCAAACTACCTGTGTCGTTATAAACCGCAACACCAAACTCTTGAGCGACAAAGATTGCGGGCAGAATTAATAGGCCGGCTAAGAAAGCAACGCCAGTATCTGCGAGTGTTACTAAAACACCGACCTCTGGTAGATTTTCATCTGTCCTAATATACGAGCCATAAATTAGCATTGTTCCAACACCAAGGGACATTGAGAAGAATGCTTGTCCCATTGCGTTTACAATTAAATTAGAATCGAATAACTGATTAAAATCAGGAACAAGATAGTGCTTTAACCCCTCAATAGCTCCCTTTTGGAAAAGGACATAAATAATCAGTAGAGCCATCAAAACAAATAATGCTGGCATCAGGCGTGTTGACCATTTCTCGATACCATTCTCAACACCCTTGGAAATAATCAAAGCAGTCAGAATAATAAAGCATCCGCACAATAAGATGTTTCTAGAGAGACCATCGCTCACAAGCCATTCTGATATTCCAGAGGAGAATGATTGCGTAATTGGCTCAAGCATATGAGAAATCATCCAACCGGCAACAATTGCATAAAAACTTAAAATCAATCCGGCGGTAATCATTCCTGCAATTCCAATACCTCTTCCAAAATATTTGATGGTTTTTCCTGAAGATATTTCAGTGAGGGCGTTTACCATATTGGATCGCGTGTGACGCCCAATGATTAATTCGGCCATCAAAGCTGGATAAGCCAACAGAAATGCAAGCACTAAGTACATCAGTAAAAAAGCAGCGCCACCATTCTCTGTTGCATTTGTTGGAAAGCCCCAAATGTTGCCGAGACCTACAGCGGAGCCAGATGCAGCAAGAACAAAAGCTAGCCGAGAGGAAAAAACACCTCGCTCCATTTCCTTATTCCTTTTTTAGAACTAATTATTGGGTTAAGTGTAGGTCAATCCCTAGAAAAATTCGAGGAGATCTGAACCTAATAAATTTAGATAATTGTGGTATCAGAGGAATTGACGACAGATAACGGGGAAAATCGTCAGAGGTTGTCAGGAGATAATTTTTCAACTTGGTGATAATGTTCTTATTAATGAATTACGGTTTTATTCAATCGCTGTTAGCTTTAACAGACGTCCACCTCCCTGCGCATATGATTTTTCTTTACGGATTGGTCTTCCATCTTCTAAAAGCCATATAGCGCCATCAGCGCTTTCGCCAATTGCCCTAATTCTTGTTTCCATTTCAAATCTTTCTATTTCTTCAGCCCTGTCTCCGTTAAATTTTACTCTGACAACACCCTTTGCAGATAAGCTACCAATCAAGGCATTTCCCTTCCACTCCTTGAACTCGTCACCTTTATAAAACATCATTGATGATGGAGAAATTACTGGTGTCCATGTGATTTCGGGAGGATAAAAATCGTGCCGAGTGTCATGGTCGGGTATCGGATCGCGTGTGTAATGATCACCATTTGAAACAATCGGATAACCGTAATTTGCACCTCTACGAACTAAATTCAGTTCATCACCACCCCAAGGGCCCATTTCAACTTCCCAAAGCCGGCCAGTTTTATCGAAAGAGAGTCCAAGAGGATTGCGATGGCCTAAAGACCAGATCTCAGATGTAACAGGGTTCGATGACGGGAAGGGATTATCTGTTGGTAAGGAACCATCATCATTCAGTCTGATAATTTTGCCCAAGTTTGATTGCATATCTTGAGCTGGATTAAATTTTTGCATATCGCCAGAGCTAATCCACAAATATCCATCTGGACCAAATGTGATCCTATGACCATAATGACCTCGTCCCTTGGTTTTGATTTGCCTCCAAATGACTTCGAGCTGATTTAGAGACCCACTATTACCTTCGATTGTTAGTTTTGCTCGTGCTACGGTAGCGCCAGCTAGGTCCCCGGTCCCTTTTTCTGCATAACTAAAATATAGCAACTGATTTTGCTCAAAGCGGGGGTGTATTTTAATATCTCCAAAGCCGCCTTGACCCTCAAAAACCACCTCGGGTACCCCAGTAATATCATTTAATACAGCTCCGTTTTCATCGAGTAATTTTAGATTTCCACTCATCTCGCTAACTAATATTTTTCCAGATGGCAGAAATTCCATAGCCCACGGAGCACTTAAGCTAGCCGTTTCTTTGACAACAAATGGATATCCTTTATTCTCTGAGAACGATGATGTTGCTAAGGATAAAGAGCAAAGTAGAGCAAAAGTTCTAAGTAACATAGCTGCGCAGCCCTCGTAAAAGATGATCATAATTAATGGGTATCAAAGTAAAATAAAAACTCATTCATCAATTGATAATAACCATATTTAAAACACAAATATAGATTCGACTGATAAAGCAATATGATCAACTTCAAATATTTTGGTCACCAAATTATAGATTTTAAAACAATTAGGGTGATTGTGATAAACTAAGATTTCTGGGGGCGTTCTGGATTCGACGCGGATTACAAAACCTCTGGTGCATGTCGAGATGGTGGCGAATCTCGTAAAATCAAAGTCACAACATTATAGTTGCCAACGAAGACAACTACGCACTCGCTGCTTAAAACCCAGTAAGGGTGCCGTCTGACTGGAGCCGTGCTTGTGCGTCCAGCGCCCTCGGGCATTCAGGCGTCATATTACGCAAGATCGTGAAAAAGCTTGTTCGGGGTGGCTTCATTAAACTTTTACCGAAATCGCTTTTGGCGTTCCCTGACAGTCGGGTTGTCACGAGTTAAATTTAAAGACTGATCTAAGCATGTAGAGCCACTGGTGGCGGATTGGCGGACGCGGGTTCAATTCCCGCCGCCTCCACCAAACTAAACAGTATCACTAGGTAGTTAGTTAGAAAAAAACATGTCTGCGAGTATTTGGGAAACATCTATTGAAGAGATAGAAAATCTGTTATCAGGTCCATTTAGGACACCTCAACAAATGCTTGCAGAACAAGAATATGACGGTCATCTGTCTATTCATGATGACAGCCAAGCAGCATCGCTTGGGTTCAAAGGCGCTCCAATTGAGGGACCAACACATTTCTCTCAATTTGATCCATTGCTTCAAAAACTCTGGGGAGATGATTGGTTTAGATTCGGTTGTATAAGTACCCATTTTAAAGCGATGGTCATCGAGGGTGAAAACGTAAAGGCGTATGCTGAAAGGTCTAATTCTAATGACAATACTGCAAGAATATGGGCTGTGAAAGAAGATGGCGAAATGGTTCTGGAAGGAAGTGCTAGCCTTGGCCCTGATCATCCCGAGAGCCATGTAGAAAAAATTTTAGCGTCTAGACCAACTGCCGAAAATCTGGTGATTTTAGAGCATGCGAGAGTTGGAGATCGATCACCTGCTGAGGAAGGTATTAGAATAGACTTCAATCAGCACCTTGGGAAAAATTATCCTTTTACTCTAAATCAAAAGTTAAAAAAAATTACAGAGTGCTGCAAGTGGTATCTTCCTAAGCATGCTACGAGCTCTCCATGGGGACGACCAATTTTGCCATTCGAAATGATAAATCCATTGGTAAGTTATACGCGGTCACTCCTTCCGAGAGCAAAACAACCGTCTATAGGTCTATTTGCTGATCTGCAAGTAAAGTTAATAAATGGGCCAATATTTGTGAATGAAGACTATATTTTGGAACGTAAAATTGTAGGTCTCGGTGAGAGTCGCCGAACCGAGTCAATGTGGATAAAAACCTCAATCTTTTCATCTAAGAATTCGGAGTTAGTTGGCACGGTTTTATTAAATAATGCTGTTCTTAAAGATTCATTTCCTAATTATGAAGCAGAAAAGAAGCTATTGATCAGAGCAGGTCTTTAGGTATTGTCTTTAAACCCTTTAAAAACTGTTTATCATCAGCCCCTGATTCTGTATATGCTTAAATCGTAATTTTAATTTTATGAGTTGCGTTAGATAACGTGTCAAGCAACAAGAGAGTCACCAATTTGACAATGTCAAATTCAATCATACTTTAATCTTTACCTATTCCCGATTTAGGGTAGCATGGATTATTAGTATGGGGTCTTTATTATCATATTTAAGGGTGAAATCTGAGCGCTGGGAGTCCTCCAAGTATTCCCAGGAACAACAAAGTCATAAGGATCTTTAAATGTTACTTTGAGCTCATCTGGCAGCTCTACACCTTTAGGCACAAATCCTACTCGCCCATCTGGGAATTTTGCAAAAACTGCGTCAGGATGCCTTTGCCAGTATTTGGAATCGTCTCTTACCCAAGCGCCTGGTCTGAGTGGTTCCAGTATTGATCTTACATACCACATCCAAATAACGCCAGTATTGTAACCGTACTCTTCCACTCTTCCAAGTGTGTCAAGATAACCTCCGCTAAAGTCTAGTTTCCACCGAGAGCAAGTATCATTTATCTCATCCAGGGTAGCACTGCATCCCTCAGCGTAGCGATAACCTTCAATCTCAAGGTCGTGGACATTAACATAAGCAGGACTTGTTACTTGTCCTTGATACATTGGTTCTCCTTTCCCACGATCGAAAACTGCACATTCAGAGTAGTCAATAACTCCATCAATACTCTCAACACACCAGGTCTCCGGCAAAAATGTTACTAGATGGTCGTATGGCGTCGGTTTCCAAGGGCTGGTATAAAACGTCGCGAGGTTGACTCCCTTAGGATTATCAGAAAGAAACAGATTAGATGGCAATTTATAAAGTATTTCCGGTATTGGTATCTCGTCAACTGTGGGTAGACTTACCGTTCTTTGGCAAAATTCGGAAGATGCAGTTGTCATTGAATTGCCATCGGCAAGTCGGGGTAGCTTTATGGGAAACCGAAGTATTTTATTTGAGGATATATCGCCAACTTGACCTAGAAATGCCACACAGTCATTTTCAGACTGGAGATCTAAAAGAAAGTAACTTATCAGTCCGTGTCTATTTGCATTACCTTTTAACTCATTATCAGAGGTATAAGATTCCAATGGTATACAAGTATGAAGAAGTGGTTCAATGGGTTCAAGTTTGTCTGTATATAGCTCAATTTTGTCAGTATTTTTGCGACAATCGTCTAGATGAGCAATGGCCTTGACTCTGACAAGAACTTTGGAATTTTCTTTTTGGAAAGATCCATAATCATTCCAAGCCCAATGTGTTTTTATGTTGAGATATTGCGCACGCCCGTTATTAAACGATTGATGTTGTGGTATTTTGTGACCAATGCAGACTTCATAAGGATTTAAATCATTAGAAACTAATGCATCGTAAAGGGATCCTCCATTTGGGCCTTCATATTGACGATAAAGAGGTCGTTCTGTTACACCTGTAAATGCATATCGATCACTAGCTTGTGTGCACTCAAAACGATTAGGGAAGGAGAAATTGAAAGCTAAATCCTCATACCCATCATCACTAAGCATTCTTTTCACCTCATCATTTGATAAAGCCCAACGAAGTAATTCCCAATACTGTTTATTAGATTCTGATTTCACGTAATTCCTTTGCTCTTGACGGCGTTCACTTTCCGCCGCTCCAGCTGCAATACCGCCGACTCCACCCACCACGGCTCCAACACCTACCATTGGAATGCACAAAAGTACAAAACCCTCACAAATTTCAGCGGCAGCAAACCCGCCTCCGCCTGCACCAGTAGCAACACCCCCTGCACCCCAAAGCAAAGGCAAAGCCTCGTCATAGTTGGGATTACCTTCATTTAGACTCATCCATTTATATTTGTATAACACTTTAGCTAATTCAACATGCTCAAGGGGCATACCGTCTGACCTGAAAAAGCTGGCAAGAGCCCTTCCTTCTCGACCAAGAGCGAGCGCTGCTTCATAATTATAAGAGTAGTCTCCATACCTCTCATGTTCGCCAATCGTGAATCTGTCGTGAAATTTTATAACTTCATGGTCGTCGACAACGATAATTGGGGAACCAATATATTTTTCGTTGAATTCGCTAACCGCTTTATCCACTCTGATCTGTGATTCATTAAGTTGTGCAAAGTCTTCGTCTAATTCATAAGGTTGATCAAGTGGATGAATAGGTTCAGGCAAAAAGTTGACTTTTTCAGCGCCATCATCGATCAAAACGTACTTTGGAGCGGGATAGCTTGCGCAGCCTGATAAAATGACAGAGGTCAAACAAATTATGTTAAATATCAGGCTCTTGGAGAATCGCCTGCGGGTAAATCTATTCATTAGTTTTCCTTTTTCGTGATTGATCAAGAAATTGCCAGATCAAAAGGGGAGTTAATATTTCATTAATATTGTTAGGCCATTCGTGATCCCAGTCTATGAGGGCATAGTGCTCAACTTTTGCTCCCTGTTCACAATCAAAATAGGTTTTATGGAGGGTGGATTCAATCTCTGTTTGATCGCTATTAGCGCAGTTAAATTTTTCTATCCAGTATTCAATGAGACTTGCGACATCTTGCATTGCTCCTACTGAATCCCAAGCCTTCCATTGCCAGCTTTTATCATATTGAATAATAGGGTCATCCGTACCATGAATATGCATAATGGAAATGTTTTGCTCAGGGTCGCAAGCTTTTGGTTGAACTGGCATTGTCCCCGCAAAGGAGGCTATTGCTGAGAATGTTTCACTCATTTGACACGCTATCTCATAGGCGAACATTGATCCCAAAGAGTAGCCAACGCCATATACGTCTCCAAATTCGAACTCATTCTTTAAACGAATGTCCTTTAGCATCGCATCGATAAATTTGATGTCTTGCATCGTCTTTAAATCTGTATTTAACTGCCATGCACTTTCATTATCGAAGAAAATTTTTCCTTGTGGTATTGCGATAATGATTCCCTCTTTGGCTGCCAGCTCCTCCCAAATTTGTTGTTGTGGCATAAGCCAGGCGCCGTCACTACCCGCACTGCCGCCTGCAAAATAAACAACTATATCTAAAGGTTTTTCTGAAGAATTTTCCGGAAAAAATAAGTTATAACTCCGTTGATCCGTTTCGACATAAACAGTGTGCTCTGGAAGATATTGACTATACTTGTAATAAAGGTAAGACCACCAAACAGCAATGATAATAATGCCTAAAAGAAAACAGATACCTGAAATTTTTAATATTTTACTCAATCGCGATTC
The DNA here is from genome assembly GCA_902515855.1 of uncultured SAR92 cluster bacterium. Taxonomy (GTDB): domain Bacteria; phylum Pseudomonadota; class Gammaproteobacteria; order Pseudomonadales; family Porticoccaceae; genus AAA300-D14. The sequence continues at coordinate 7,637 of CABXWC010000008.1, read as the reverse complement.
ACTTTTAAGTAAGATTTTTTCTAAGCTATCATAAAATTCTGTTTAAACCTCGTTCATAGATCCTCGTCAAAGAACTTGCTAACGGTTTAATTATTTTTAGATAAGAAACCAATACATTGATTAATTGTGCAAGTGGTATTGGACGCCTTTTTTGATCTTCTGTGTTTAAAACATTATCTCTTAGAAATAGAGGAAACATAAAACAATCCCAAAGACAATGCTGGTCCAACACCAAACGCAAAAATAACTGTACCAATACCAATGGTTCCCCCAAGAAACCAGCCCATACCTATAACCGTTACCTCTAATAGAACTCTTATCAAAGCAATTGGTTGACCAGTGGCTATTTGAATGCCTGTCATTAAACCATCCCGTGGGCCAGGACCAAGATTCGCAATTAAATAGAGTGCACTTCCAAATCCAACAACTAACGTTCCAAAAATGGTTTGAAGCACTTTTGCTAAGTAAGTTTCTGGATAAGGGAGGTAAGGCAATGACCAATCGAGTACGGATGCAATTATAATTGCATTTAAGATTGTCCCAATACCAATACTCTGTTTCAGAGGAATCCATAGTAATAAAATTACTGCGCTTGTGAGGAACGTAATCATTCCAATGCTTAATCCCGTATTTACCGATAGTCCCTCTGAGAGAACAACCCAAGGGCTCATACCCACGGATGCAGCAATGATTAGTGATTCTCCCAATCCAAATAAAGTTAGACCAGCACAGAGAAGAAAAACAGTTATTGGTCTAGGAGAAAGGTTTAAGGGTCTATCTGAACTCCAGTGAGTTACAGGTACAGATTTAATTGAAAAAATTTTCATAGATAATAAGATCTTTATAGTGTTTTATTAGATCTTTACTTCATTCTCCATGAGTTCTAGATAATCACCTTCTTTAAGTTCACCAAGGTTCAATCTGCCAAGTTGTTTAAGTTGCAAAGTTTCAACTTTAAGATTTAATGATGCCAAAATTGTCATTATTTCCGTTCCTTGTGTCTGACTAAGGTGAAGTAATATTGACCTTTTATCTTCATCGTCTATTTCGATGGTTGGAGTAATTTCATTTTCTAATAACGCACTCTTTAGTTGCTCAAGTATCACCTCATTAGCATTACTTTTTAATTTAATTAGGTATATCCAAGTTTTTTTCTGTAATCTCAACTTCATCCGGCTCACCCAGCGAATATCGTCACTCAATAGCACTATCCCAGTAAGCTCAGGCGCAAGAATATTAGCAAAGTGATAGCTACGCTTTTCCGATAGATTTTTTATCAGTTCTAAAATTGACTTATTTTGTTGGTTGGTCGAAGCACACTCATAAGACGGCGGTTTATGCAGCACAATATATTGGTGCTCGATGATTGAAATTGGTTTACCGTCAAAGAGTACTAGACTGGAATCAAGAAGCTCAAAATCGGGATCGGTTTTTGCTTTGCCATTGACAGAAACACGGCCTCTCTTAATGAAAAACTTAGCTTGGTTTCGACTCATTGCAACGGATAGCGTTAAGAATTTAATAAGACGCATCGGTTTGTAGCCTTTTGAGAATTTACTTTTATGTGTTCAGGTAACCAATGATATCACTAACAGTGCCTCAGCTATCATAATCGTTGCACTAATCGATGACATAAATTAGTTCTATTTTAGAACTGGGTGAATGCATACCGACATTGATATAGAAAGTGATATGTCATCTTTGTTACTATCAATGCACTCGTAGCTAGGAGTTAGATATGAAGGTTGAACCGTTAGGCAAGTCGCAGATTGAAGCCTCTATTGTTGGTCTTGGAACATACTATTTTGGTGGTGGTGATGGCTCATCGGCACCAGATGATAAAGAGACCATACAAATAGTTCACGCGGCACTAGATGAAGGTATATCACTTATAGATACTGCGCCTTCATACGGCTTTGGGCATTGTGAACAAGTAATTGGCAAAGCAATTAAAGACCGCAGAGATAAGGCGGTAGTCGCCACGAAGTGTGGTCTTTGGTGGCAGGATGAGAGAGGTTCACCTAATGGTGAAAAAGATGGTAGAAATCAGTATATAAGTTTACGACCTGATACGATCAAGATTGAAGTTGAAAATAGCCTGAGAAATCTTAAAACAGATTACATTGATCTGCTTCAGGTTCACAAACCAGCAATACCACCTGATGATACTCCGATAGAGGACACAATGAGATGTTTAATGGAGTTAAAACAACAAGGCAAAATCCGAGCAATCGGTATTTCCAACGTCACGGTTGATCAGTTAGCTATTTATGATGCACATGGAGATCTGTCGAGTAATCAATTTCGTTACAGTATGCTTCATAAAAATCCGGAGGCAGATATTCTCCCATATTGTATTGAGAACGAAATCGCCTCAATAACTTACATGTCCTTGGAGCAAGGTTTACTCACTGGAAAAATAAATTTAGAAAGGCAGTTTGATAAAAATGATTGGCGAAGTAATGCAGGGCAGTGGCTTCCTTGGTTTAAAAAAGAGAATCTTGAACGTTTGTTGAATATGTTTTCGCAATGGGAGGATCTACTTGATGAATATCATTGCTCAGTTGCGCAACTGACAGTTGCATGGACGGCCGCTCAACCGGGTATAAGTCATATACTTTGCGGTGCCAAGTCTGTCAGTCAAATTGTAAACAATGCTAATTCTGGATCAATCGCCCTCAGCGAGGGCGAGATAAGTCGAATGAGCAATGATATTAAAAACCTTGGTGAGCCAGTTTAAAAATGTCGTGCAGTTATTTAATCAACGAGCGAGCCTTGATTAAAAAACAAGCTGCCTGGACCATATGATCATACAAAGCAGTTAGAAGCATTAATGCCATTGCGGGTCCTATACCAGCTGGATCTACTTCAAGATTTGCTAGCAACATTACGGCACCAACAAGGACCCCCAACCATCCAAAGGTTACAGCACCCTTGGAGAAGTACTCAAGTCGTTCAAGGTTATCTTTTCCATAGATGGCGAAACTTAGAGCGCCGGCCAGTACTGTGTAGATAGATCTGTTATGAAAAAAAAGTGTTAAATCGTCGATTACAAATAGAAATACAGATCCGATGAGTAAAAATCAAATTATTAGTTTGATCATAAACTTTATTCCTTGTGTCTATTAATTAAGTTCGGGGTTTAGGAAATCTATCTTTTGTAAACATAAATCAACAAATACCTGAGATTAAAAAAGGGTGAGATTTAAGTGCAACAAAATGATGATAAAAGACTAAATATTAAAAACTTAGTAAAATCCCTCCTCCAACAACATGTTTCATAATGTAGCAATCTCGTAAAATTCAAACGTTTTAAATAAAGTTGGATTGACCGAGAGTATCACCAGCGGATGTAAAGTGTCAGATAACAGCTTTTTTAAATCATTATTGATTCGAGATTTCCAATTCCTTTGGGTGGCCAGCATCTGCTCAGCATTCGGGATGCAAATGAGAGCAATTGCTCAGGGCTGGTTGATTTATGACCTAACTAGTTCTCCAATGGCACTTACTTGGGTAATGCTTTCATTCATTATTCCATCAGCTATTTTTTCTCTAGTTGGTGGTGTCGTTGCTGATCGAATAAGCAAGAAACATATTATGATTTATGCTCAACTTTTTAATGCAGTGACAACGTTGATACTTGCTTATATTGTTTTTATTGGGGAAGTAACTTTCTCCCATTTTATATATTTTGGAATTTTTGCTGGTGCGATTGGCTCACTGAGCATGCCAGCCAATTTTTCAATCGTCCCAGAGATTGTTCGAAAGGAAAACCTAGTAAATGCGACCGCTCTTCAGACATCTACATTTAATTTTTCCAGTATTATCGGCCCAATATTAGCAGGTAGCTTGATTGCAATATTTTCTGTTGGCGATAAAAGTTCCTATTACAGTGTTGGTCTCGTATTTTTTGTCATTTCTGGCCTTTTATTTTTGGCAACAATTCTGACCTTATTTATAACGCACCATGGGAGACCTAAAAATATTCCAAAGACTTCATCTCTGGATGATTTAAAAGAGGGATTGGGATTTGTTTGGAATGATAAAGTTATCTTTGGCCTAATACTCGTTGGTCTTATTCCATCAGCTTTTGGAAAAGCATCTAGTTTTCTTTTGCCTGCATTTAATCAAGATGTTATCGGTGGTGGGCCGGAAGAATTAGGATTGCTTACAGCTGGAATGGGTGTTGGCGCATTAATAGGATCGTTACTCCTAGCGAAACTTGGTGATTTTACATGGAAAGGTAAGCTTCTTCTTGCCACCGCCTATGGATGGGGGATTTCTATTTTTCTCTTTGCATTTACAGGCAATTTGATGATTGCTATTTTAATTGGTGCCGTTACTGCATTTTTTGGTTCTGTATTTGGTGCCTTAAATATGAGTATTATTCAGTTGGCTGCCCCTCAACATATTCGTGGCCGTGTGATGAGCCTTTTAATTGTAATGAGCGGTCTTATGCCTTTGGCAGTTGCCCCCATTGGGGGTATTGCAGAGTATTTTGGTGTGGCTGTAGCTCTTGCATTTGCAGCATTAATGGTTAGCATTTCTGCTTGGGTTTTAAATTTTTTCTTTCCGCAAGTTAAAAAGATTACACATTTTAGTTAGTGTTTAGACGCTTGTTTAATTGGATAGGTGACTGGCAGTCCACTTTAAAGCCTAGCAATCGCCCATAAATGTCTATAGCTTATATTTTGCATGATTTTAAACTCTCTAGAGATAATTATATCCTTGCAATTGTTTTTATTTATGTAGATTAAATAGTGCGAATATTTACACTTTGTTGTTTTAACATTTAACTAAAAAAAGGAGTAAAGATGAAAAGTTATAGTATATTTATTTTAGGATGCTTGTTCGCATCATCATTTTTTGTTTCTGCAGATGATCATGCAGAGCCTAGTGCTAATACTGGAGCGTTCACCACCTTTATCGTAGCCGCCACTGATTATGAAGCTTACCTTGAAACGTTAAAATCAACCCCAGGGTTATTTGAGTCGGTTGGTCCCACTGCTGCTGGTTATTGTCGAACATTGACTGGCCAAGATTTTCGAGGGCAGATGTTTATTTGGAATGCGTATTCAGATGTTACAACGGCGCTATCTGAGTTCAGTGCTTATGATCCGGAAAAAGCTCCTCCAGCGATCGCAAGTTTAAGAGAGCCAAAATATAGCGTAGCTTGGAAACCTTTAAAGGCCTTTGAGACACTAACTCCAGGATTCGAAAGAGTTCAAAGAGTAAAGGTTTCTCCGAAAAACATGGAGGCTTTTATCCAAGGATTAACTAAAATTGAAAAAGCAATTCAAGATGCCGGGTATGGTAGTTTTCAGAATGCTCTTTTTGTTGCGATGGGAGGGGGTGTAAATGAGGTCGACACTTATACATTGCGATCAGTCACTCCAGATGCAGAAGCACATGGCAAAATAATAGATGATTATTTCTCAGGAGCCTCATGGGGATCTGCATGGCCAGCAGTAGCTGCATTGATAGATGAGGTCCAAAGTGATAACTTTGAAGAATGTGGAATGCTATACACCGCTGAATAAAATCAAAAAAACTTTTAAAAATTTAGGGGAAATAATATGAGTGAAATAGAGATCTGGAATATTATGCATATGGGATTGATTTCGAATGCGATGTATTTTGTTGGAATGGTCCTGATGACGTGGCTTGGGTTTAGATTTGCGGCGAAAGTGCGTGAAGAGCAGAACGCCGAGTTGGTTGGCAAAATTCTAGTCAGTGCTTTTTTTGTGATGGTAGGCCTATCGTTTTTAAATGTCACGATGATTGCAGGTGATATAATTAGCACTTCGGCAAGTGCGATGGCATTATTGAATGAAAGAACTGCAGGCGCTGATAATTTGATTGAGGTTGGGAGTTCGCCTTTAAATCCTGGGGGACCTTTGTCATATGTATTTCATGCGTTGATCGTTGGGATGCAACTACTAATGGTTTGGGGCAAAAGCACTAAAGCGTGATTTTTGACTTGGCGAGGTATGTGAGCATAATTAAGGTTTATATGCTCATTTACCTGATCAAACTATTTATTAAATTTTGACACGCCTTTTTTGTTCTGCCACGATTCCCAGGTCGTTAATTTAGGTATAAAAGCATGGCAAAAACAATGCCTCCTGTTCCGGATCCCGCGGTTATTCCCAGAGATGTGAGTTTAGGCTTAACTGATCCCAAGGATGTGACTTTTCCTCTGAGATGGGGAATAGTAGGTGCTGGAGAGATTTCCAGGCAATTTGTTCTATCATCAAAAGCGGTGCCCGGAGCCAACATGGGAGCAGTTTTTTCACGATCGCGTGAGAAAGCAGAGGCTTTTGCTGAGTCTTATGGTGTGGCAAAGGCATATAATAATCTTGGTGAAATGCTTGCCTCATCCGAAATTGATATCGTCTATATTGGAACGCCTCAGGAGATTCATAAAGAGCACAGCATCATGGCGCTTAATGCAGGTAAGCATGTTCTCTGTGAGAAAGCACTTACTGAAAGCCTTGAGGAAGCTAAAGAAATGTATGCTGCAGCTGAAAAAAATAATGTTATGTTGCAGGATGGAGTCTGGCCGCGATTCTTCCCCGCCTTGGAGCATGCAAGAAATTTAATTGAGTCTGATGCGATCGGTGATGTTCTCATGGTGCAGGCTGATTTCGATCCGTTTTATACCTTGCAAGCTGTCACGCTAGCCTTCGGAATTGATGCGAAGCCTATTGATATAAAAGTTAGTGGTAAGGCACCTGGACCAGGGGGTGCTATCCTAGAATTTGAGAATAATCGATTCGCAAATTTAACTTTTATTGCGTATCCGAGTGAATTTCCCGAGGTGACTGAAATTACAGGCACAAAAGGTAGGATTACTCTTGAGCAGCCTGCACACTGCCCGACCAGTTTAACTGTTCGTATTCCGCCAATTACTCCTTCACGGTATATGAGAGACAATACGCCATCTCCCTCTCAGAGGTTTGACTACCCTTTACCCAGCTCGGTTAATGTCCCTAGAGCATTTGTAAATCAACAAGGATTCATCTATATGATCGAGGCAATACACAGATGTTTAGCTGCGGGTTTGTTGGAGTGTCCCCAATTTAATAAACAAGACTCATTGCATTTGATGGAAATACTGCATGCGGTATTAGAGTATAGATAAGTGCACACAATTTTAAATAGTTAGTTCTTGATTTTGAGATATATTCGCATCGTAAAGATGTAGTTTAAACTTTACCTTGAAAAGGTAATCCAATTAGATGTAGTATCACGACCCAGCAAGTTCGAGGTAGATAATGAAGCCTTCTCAATTAAGTACAGACCGGTTAGCGATTGCTTTGTCTCTTGCTTGTGTCATTCATTGCTTGGCATTGCCAGTTATTTTAATTGCTGTCCCAAGTATTGTGGCCGTATATTTAGATAGTGAATACTTCCACATGTGGATGGTGCTCGCAGCTATCCCAACTAGCATCTACGCACTGACTTTGGGTTGCAAAGAGCATAAGCGAAATGAATTTATAGTGATTGCAGCGATCGGACTAATACTCTTGATTTCGGCGCTATTTTTTGGTGAAGCGGCAGAGCAGCCCCTCACTGTGGCGGGTGCGTCATTCTTATCACTAGCACATTGGCTAAACTACCGACTCTGTGGAACC
>CABXWC010000007.1:0-42878 GCA_902515855.1 uncultured SAR92 cluster bacterium | reverse complement strand
ACTCGGAGAATTGTCATTATTTCGTTGGATTGGAGGTCAAAAAAGAGAGCCGCTTAATGTTTATGGGCCGAAAGGAATAGATCAAGTTGTAAACGGATTCAATGTCGCATATGAATTGGATTCCAAATATAGAAATCTCCATCATGGTGATGACGTTGCTGACCTTAATGGGTATGGAATGATCCCTATTACATTCGATGTGGATGAAAAGATAACAAGCACAATTGTATTTAATAATGATGGTGTAAAGGTAGAAGCCTTCTCTGTTAACCATGCACCTGCATCTCCCGCCGTTGGATATAAAATTTCTTATAAAGGTAGGTCAACTGTAATCTCCGGCGATACCAGTAAAAATAAAAACTTAGAGCTTAACTCTAAAGATATTGACCTCCTCATTCATTCAGGACTTTCTCCAAGACTCTTAAGGATGATGAGTACCGCAGCAAGTAATACAGGAAATAAGGCTCAAGCAAAAATTTTTCATGATGTCCTTGATTACCATACTTATCCTTTCCAAGCTGCGGAGATTGCAAGAGACGCTGGTGTAAAACATCTTCTTTTTTATCATATTGTTCCGCCTCTTGATGTGCCTGGACTTGAGACATTGTGGACAGCAGAAGTAAAAGGTATTTTCAAAAACTATACAATTGGCAAAGATGGTATGTTGTTGAGTCTTCCTGCAAACTCAGATTCAATTGACACTCTCAAAGATTCTTTATGACAAAAGTAGCTCTTATAATTGGTGCGGGAGACGCGATTGGAGCAGCAATAGCAAAGAAATTCGCGGATCGTGGTCTTACAGTTTGTGCTACAAGAAGAACTGAGAAAAAGATAAAAAAGCTCATAGATGAAATTAATAACTGTGGCGGTAAAGCTTTTGGTTTCTCATGCGATGCCCGAAAAGAGGAAGAAACTATTTCGCTTTTTGAGAGAATAGAGCAAGAGATTGGCGAAATTGATGTAATGGTATTTAACGTCGGTGCAAATGTTCCAATGAGCATCCTAGACACCTCAAGTCGCAAGTTTTTCAAAATATGGGAAATGGCTTGCTATGCGGGCTTCTTGAATGGAAGAGAGGCTGCAAAATGCATGATAAAGAGAAATAAAGGCACGATAATATTTACAGGTGCGACTGCAAGTATGCGCGGAGGCGCTAATTTTGCTGCATTTGCATCTGCCAAAAATGGTTTGCGTGCTCTGGCTCAGAGTATGGCGAGAGAATTAGGTCCCAAAAATATCCATGTTGCTCATGTGATAATTGACGCAGCTGTAGATACAGAGTGGATAAAAAGTATCCATCCTGAGTATGACAAAAAAATAAAAACAGACGGTATAGTAAACCCCAGTCATCTAGCAGAAAATTATCTATACCTTTATGATCAGCCAAGAGATGCGTGGACGTTTGAACTAGATTTAAGGCCTTGGCAAGAAACTTGGTAGGAGAAGGAAAATATGAAAGAACTCGATTTTTATTTTGACTTTGGCAGTCCTACTGCTTTTTTAGCTAATGAAAGACTTCAGCAGCTCAGAAGCAAATATGGGATAACTGTAAACTTTTATCCAGTTCTACTCGGTGGCATCTTCAAAGCTACAGGGAACTCATCACCTGTAACTGTTCCTGCTAAAGGTCAATACATGCTCAAACATGATCTACCCAGATTTGCGAGAAAGTATGGGGTTCGGCTTAACTTCAATCCTCATTTTCCAATCAACACACTCCAACTAATGAGAGCTGCAACGGCGTTGTATAAAGATGCTAATTTTGAAATATTCATCAACTGTATATTCAAAGCTATCTGGATCGATGGGCTGAATGTGGGAGATGAGAGTGTTGTCGAATCAGTACTAATTCAAAATAAGTTAGATTCAACAGAGATATTGGAGCAAATTAAAACAGATGAAGTGAAGCAAACTCTTATTAAAAATACTGAAAAGGCCATAAAAATAGGGCTTTTTGGTGTACCTACAATCTTCATTGGTGATGAAATGTTTTTTGGACAAGATAGACTTGATTTTGTTGAAGCTATTCTAGAAAAACCGATAAAATAAGTCGGACCGTATAAAAATAAAAAGCGATTTTTGATGAGCACAAAACAATTAACTTATTTCTCAATTTATATACTCTTTATGACAGTCAGTTTAGGGACACTATCGTCACCTGCCACAAATTCTGTCACCGTGAATCAGCAAGCTCTCATAAGTCCTGGTAAGGAATGGTTAAATTATGGGAGGACCTATAAGGAACAACGGTATAGCCCGCTAGCAGAGATTAACAAAAACAATGTGAACGAGTTGGATCTTGCATGGTCTTTCAAATTTGATACCGCAAGAGGCATGGAAGCGACACCAATTATGCATAATGGGGTCTTATATGTAAGCACCGGTTGGAGCCATGTCCACGCGATAAATGCGCGAACTGGAGCGGAAATATGGCACTATGATGCAAAAGTCCCCAAAGCCCATCTTGCAAAGACATGCTGTGGCCCAGTAAATCGAGGAGTAGCAATCTGGCAAAAAGATAAGACGTCTCCCTTACAAGTTTTCTTTGGCTCATTAGATGGACGATTAATCGCTCTAGACGCATTGACGGGTGAAGAAAATTGGTCAGTCCAAAGTACCCCTACCGACGGAAATTATAGTATTACTGGGGCACCCAGGATCGTTAAAGACATGGTTATCATTGGCAATGGTGGCGGTGAGTTAGGTGTGAGAGGCTATATAAGCGCATATGATGTTTCCTCAGGCGAAATGCGATGGCGCTTCTATACCGTTCCAGGTGATAGAAATAAACCTCAAGAGAGTGAGGCGCTGGAGAAAGCGCTATCCAGCTGGAGTGGTGATGAGTGGTATAAGCTTGGTGGCGGTGGCGGCACAGTGTGGGACACCCTAGTTTTTGATCCAGATCTGGATATTTTATATATCGGCACGGGCAATGGATCACCTTGGAATCGTGATTTGAGAAGTCCAGGAGGCGGCGACAATTTATATCTTAGCTCTATCGTCGCAATAAATCCTAACGATGGAAAATATATCTGGCACTATCAGACCACTCCTAAAGAGAATTGGGATTATACAGCTACTCAACAACTGATTTTGGCTGAGCTAACCATTAAAGGTGAGGAAAGAAAAATAATAATGCAAGCGCCAAAGAACGGCTTTTTTTATGTATTGGATAGAGTCACAGGTGAATTATTATCTGCAGAAAAATTTGGACATGTAACATGGGCGACCCATGTTGACATGGCAACTGGTAGACCTGTAGAAAGTGAATTCGCAGATTACCAAAAAAATGGTGGAAGTTATCTTTGGCCGTCGCCGTTTGGAGCTCATAACTGGCAACCGATGTCTTACAGTCAAAAGACTGGTTATATTTATATCCCGGTGCAATCATTTCCAGCCTATTTTACTGGACAAAAAGAAGTTAGATATCTTGAAAATCGTTGGAATACTGGCGTTGACTTGAATGAAATCAGAGGACCTCAAAGTTGGGTAGCCGGAAGAGCGGTCATGGATGCGTTGGTGTACGGAGAATTGGTTGCATGGGATCCAATAAAAAATGAACGAGCATGGACAGTAAGGCATCCAAAACCCTCTAATGGTGGCACACTCAGTACAGCGGGTAACTTAGTGTTTCAAGGTACATGGGATGGAGTTTTTACAGCTTACGATGCTGCAAATGGAGATCAGCTTTGGCAGTATCAATCCGACAGCGCTATTTTAGCTGGCCCGATTACCTATGAATTGGATGGTGATCAATACGTTGCAGTCGCACAAGGAAGTGGCGGAGTCGTAATGCTCACAATCGGAGATGAAGTGAGGAAGAACACAGTTAATCAGAACAGGCTACTCGTCTTTAAACGAGGTAAATCTGAAAAAGGTTTTCTACCAATTGATGATTCTGTCGTCCAAATACAGCCTTTATACGGGCACTCAGATACGGATGATGCAACGATTAAAAATGGTGAATATCTTTATCACACTAACTGCGCATCATGCCACGGGATCGATGCAACTAGTAATTATATAGTTCCGGATCTTCGATATATGACAGAAAAAACTCATGAAGACTTTGCCACCATAGTGTTGGGCGGCTCTCTAACTCATAAGGGTATGATTGGCTTTTATGAAACGCTAAACCTAGACGACGTCAACATGATCCATGAATACCTTAAAGACAAGCAAGTCTCCTTACCGGAAAAACTTGAAATGACATTTGCCCAAAAAGTGGAGTACTGGTTTAACTTCGCGATTGCAAAACTTGGGGAAAAATATCCCGAAATACTTAACGCAACGCGCGAATATTCTATGTAAGAGAAAACAAGGTCCGTATTAGACAAACATTTCTTCTTTCTCAAGCATTTCATGTACGATTTGAGGGCATTTAAACCGCTCTCCATAAGCTGCCTCTAGAGTCTTACATCGCTCTATGAACGCTTCCTTACCATAAGTATTAACAAACTGAATAAGACCTCCTGTATGAGGAGGAGCACCAATACCCATAATAGAGCCAATATTTCCATCTGCGACCGATCGTAAAACGCCTGTTTCTAAGCATTTTAATGCTTCAATTACTTGCCGAAACATCAATCGATCTTTCATATCTGTTTCAGGAATATCTTTGCTCTTATCAAAATACAAATCATAAAGTCCTGGCCAAATATTTTTCGAACCATCGGGATGATACTCATAATAACCTCCTCCGTGATGTCGACCACCCCGTCCATTATCAGTAATCAAATCTTTAATCACTCTGCGCGTAACATCTCCATTACTCCATTTATCCGCGACTCCCATCTCAGTCCAAGTTTCTTGAGCTTTACGAGTCAATTCTAAACTTACCTCATCACCAACTTGAAGCGGGCCCACTGGCATGCCAATCGCTTTACCCATATTATCTATTTGAACCGGACTATATCCTTCTACCAACAAATGAAGACCTTCATCCAAATAAGTGCCGAAAGTTCTGGATGTAAAGAATCCAAGGGAATCATTAACAACAATTGGGGTTTTCTTAATCTGCTGAGCGAAATCGAAAGCTTTAGCGAGAGTTGCGTCACTTGTTTTTTCACCCACAATAATTTCTATCAAGGGCATCTTATTAACGGGAGAGAAAAAATGTATTCCAATGAAATTTTCTGGTTTTTTTGAGGCTTTCGCAAGCTCACTTATTGGTAAGGTTGAGGTATTAGAGCCCCAAATACCTTTATCTGTGAGATATAGCTCGGCACTTTTAGTAATTGTATGCTTCAACTCAAGATTTTCAAAAACTGCCTCGATAATCAAATCGCATTCTTTTAAATCTTCATCATTACACGTTGCAGTTATTCTGTTGAGAACTTTGTCGGCATCGGATTGAAGCATTCGTCCTCTAGAGACTTGTTTTTTTAGTAATGGCTCAGAATATAATTTTCCTTTATCTGCTGACTCTTGAGTCATATCTTTAAGGACAACGTCTATCCCCGCTTTTGCGGAAACATAAGCGATCCCCTGCCCCATCATACCTGCTCCAAGAATACCTAATTTTAATACCTTTGATTTTGGAAAATCTTTTGGTCTGCTTAAACCTGCGTTTATTTTATTTAATTGGAAAAAAAACGTATTTATCATGTTTTTAGCAACAGGACCGGAGACAATATTTACAAACTCTCTCCCCTCAACTCGGAGTATCGTATCTATATCCATATACGATGATTGAAAAGAAATATCCATTGCTGCGGTCATTTGTGGCATAAGCCCTCTAGCTTGCTTAAAAAGTAAAGTAGGTGCCATGACTGCCATTTGTGCATTCCTTGACGAATTAATTGGACCTCCTGGTACTTTGTATCCTTTTTGATCCCAAGGCTGAACGCGCGAAGCAACATTAGACTTATTTTCTAAGATCCACGCTTTAGATGAAGGAATTAAATCATTAAGATCATTAATCAGTTGGTGAATGAGACCCTGTGTCAGCGCCTTGTCAGGCGTGAGCCGTCGACTTTTTATTATGATATCGAGAGCTTTCTCAACACCAATGAGTTTTGTCAGTCTTACCACACCACCACCAGCCGGATATAGTCCCAAAGAACACTCAGGTAGCCCAATTTGAACTGATTTATGGTTATAAGCAATTCTATGATTGCACGCCAAAGACAACTCATAGCCACCACCCAAAGCTGGGCCATTTATCGCTGCGACGATAGGTACTGGGAGTTTCTCTAGTCTTCTGAACTGACCCTTTATTATTTCAGCATTGTGAAAGATCTTATCTTTATCAGAAGAATCAGCCTGAATAAGCTCCTTCAAGTCTGCTCCAGCAAAAAACACTTTTTTCGCAGAAGCAAATACAACTCCAGTAAGATCTTTCTCTGATTCTAATCGAGAAACGGTCTCTTCCATTGCCTCATTATATTCAGCATTAATAGCGTTCACAGGACCAGTCATATCCATTGTGACAGTCACTATCCCATCTGCGTCTTTCTCATACTGAAAAACACTCATTTTCTTACTCCAAATTATTTTATTAAATTCGCTCTATCAAGCAGGATATACCCATGCCGCCACCAACACACAAAGACATCATTCCGACATTAAGATCCTGTCTCTCCAATTCATCAAGCATAGTACTAACTAATACCGCACCCGTTGCCCCTAATGGGTGTCCCATAGCTATTGCTCCACCATTTACATTGGTTATTGAATGATCAATATCTAAGTCGTTCATATATCTTAACGGAACAGAAGCAAATGCCTCATTTATCTCCCATAAATCAACATCATTGACACTCAAGCCAGCTGTTTTAAGACATTTTTTGGCAGATGGTCCTGGCCCAGTAAGCATGATAACCGGATCGGAAGCTACAATAGCGCCTGAAATAAATTTGCCTCTAGCTTTTATACCGAGATCTTTACCTGCTCTTTCAGAGCCGATTAAAACAGCGCTTGCACCATCTACAATACCTGAGGAATTACCTGGAGTATGCACATGAGATATCTTATCTAACTTATTGTATTTACTTATTATTATTTCATCAAATGCCATAGTCCCCATCATTTCAAACGATGGATTTAGCCCGCCCAAAACCTCCATAGAAGTATTAGGCTTAATGAAGTCGTCCTTCTCTAAGATCGTCAACCCGTTCTTATCCAATACCGGTACTACCGATTTATCAAAATAACCATGGTCTCTAGCATGCGTGGCTCTCTTTTGAGATTCCAATGCATAAGCATCTACATTTTCTCGGGTATAACCATCTATAGTTGCGATCGTATCAGCACCAATACCTTGCGGAACAAAGTTCTCTTCTGTCGCAAATGCCGGATCGCTCATCATTGCACCGCCATCAGAGCCCATAGGGACACGTGACATACTCTCAACGCCACCGGCAACAATCAATTGATCCCAACCTGAAATAACCTTTTGCGCAGCGGTATTTACGGCTTCAAGACCTGATGCGCAAAATCTATTTAACTGAAAGCCTGCTACTGATTGATCCCACCCTGCGCGCTGAGCAACCATCTTTGCGATATTCATACCTTGCTCGCCAACCGGGCTAACACATCCCATAATCACATCATCTACGTAAGTTGTATCAAGATCATGTCGATTTTTTAGCTCTTTAAGCAACCCTGCACCAAGATCAATAGGTTTTACCTCATGCAGGGTCCCATCTCTTTTACCCTTGCTCCGGGGAGTTCTTATCGCATCATAAATATAAGCCGTATTACTCATTTTAAGTTTCCTAGATTATTTTTGTTTCTTTCAGTGATTGATTAAGCATGTGTTGAATTATGTTCCAGTGTATTTTGGGGGACGCTTCTCAATAAATGCACTCATTGATTCTTTTAAATCATTGGATTTAAGACTCGTCATCAGCGTAAACATACCATTCATCATCAGGCTTTGTTCGGTTGTTAGATTCTCGCTTTGTTGCAACATAAACTTTGTACCGGTGACCGCAAGAGGCGGATTGCTAGCAATTGTCTCAGCCAGTTTATGAGCCTCTTCCATCGCCTCATCAAAATTCGAGTAGACATCATTGATTAAGCCAATTTTTTCTGCACGTTTGGCATCGATATCTTTACCACTATACGCAAGCTCTGCCACGTGACCTGCACTAATTACCTTTGGTAATCTCTGTAATGTCCCGACATCAGCAACAAGACCAATCCTTGTCTCCCTCACGCTGTAATTACTGCCCTCTGCTCCAATTCTAATATCGCATGCTGTAATCATATCTATCCCCGCACCCAGGCAATGGCCATGAACAACAGCAATAATAGGAACAGCGCAATTAGCGAGTGCCGACACCGAGTCTTGGAACTTTTTTGTTCCTTCGAGCTGCTTGATGTTTGCAGTAGCGGGAGAGTCGATAGCGCTTGGCATATGATTCGAAAGACCACCTTGCACAAGATCAATACCCACACAAAAGTGTTTTCCTTTTCCTGCCAAAATGATAACCCTGCAATCACTCTGCACTAACTCGTCTAACGCATCCGGAATATCAAGCCAAACCTGCTCAGACAATGCGTTGTATTTTTCTGGCCTATTGAGCCAAACCGTTCCAATATGATTATTTTTTTCAACACTAATCACATCTGATGAAAATGCCATGTCTTCCTCCGTAAAACTCTCTATATTTAGAAACCCGCTGTTGCAGATAGAATCGAATTATATCTTTCGGGAGTCAATTCCTCATAAAACTCAGACTTTGGCATCAAAACTAACAATTTGTCGGCACCAGTCTCATCAGGATTATACCCCTGCCTTTTCAAATCTCCCTTTAATAATTTAAAGGTCCCTGTTGTCTCATGATTTTTTTGGATTCTTACAAACACTGGTCTGGCAAAATGCGGCAAATTGCTAACAACGTAATTGGAAAAATCCTCATAATCAAACACATTGTCACTCACTAAAGTCACTGATGCCATACCTGCCTTCCCCTCAGTACCCGGAATCGATACTCCATAGACATTTGCAATATCTATTTGGGAATTACCATTAAGAATTTCTCCAACCTCGTTCGTTGAGACGTTCTCAGATCTCCAGCGATATGTATCACCTATTCGATCAACAAACTGATAATGAGGAATTTTAAAAGCGAAACCGACGTCAATTTGTTTTAACAAATCGCCAGTATTAAACCATGCATCTCCTTCATTTTTAACGTTTTTTAATATCTTCTTATTCGATGCGTCATCATCAGTATAGCCATCGAATTGATAACGATCGTCTATTTCGCCCAGAAGAAGGCCCGGCTCGCCAATATCTGCCTCTATACAACTTCCATTCTCATCATAAATAATCTCATCATTCTCGATATCATATTTGACCAAAAGGGCATGACCAGCGCACATTCCAATCGTCTTGGACTTATTTAACGCATTCAAAAAGGATATATTGCCTTCACTAGATCCATAGAACTCACACATCCGATCAATACCAAATCGAGATTTAAAATCATCCCATATGTCAGGCCGAAGACCATTTCCAAAAATTCTATCCAAAGAATTGTTCTTCTCTTCATCGCACTCTGGTTGAGCAATCAAATATCTACATAATTCACCAACATAAAAAAAGATATTTATTTTGTGATCCTTAACATCTTTCCAGAAAGAGGAAGCCGAAAACTTTCTCCTTAAAAACATCGTTGCACCGCTGAAAATAGCACTGCCAACGCCGCAAACAAATCCTGTACCATGAAATAAAGGGAGGCAAAGGTACATTCTGTCTCCAGGCTTCGCTAAGACACCAATTTTGCTAAATGCATATCCAGCGCTCATAAGTCTTCTATGGCCTATTCTTGCTGCCTTTGGCAAACCAGTGGTACCAGATGTAAATATATAAAAACCCGTATCCCCTGCTCGAACTGTCTTTATGTTATCCATATTTGAAGTATCGTAACCATCCAGTACTGAAAAAATATCTTCCATCACGCTTGGACGTTCACTATTTCTTTGATCTGCGACCCAAAAAATGTTTTCTTCTGATAGATCAATATCATCCTTGATTGCTAAAACATTACTTATAATCTCTTCGCCCGCAAAACATTTGACGGAACCGGTGAGATTTATACAGTGCGCCAATTGAATGCCTACAAGGCCCGGATTCACGAGCCCAGCAATTGCTCCAATTTTTTGAAGTGCAAAAATGGATAGCAGCATTTCTATCCTATTTTCCATAATTACCGCTACTCCATCACCCTTTTTTACCCCTCTATCAAGCATTGCGCGAGCAAGTGCATTAGTTTTTCCATTAAATTCAGACCAGGTTATTTCCTCTCCCTCGAAAATTATCATTATGTGATCAGGATATTTAGCTGCTGTCTCTTCTAAAACCAAACCCATCGACTCAAAATCATCATTATCAGGTAGTTTTGCTTTGGTAACAGGTATCACTCGAGCTAGGTCTATTGTTGTACTAAATATTTCTTTTATTTTGTTTATCATGCCCTCTTTCCCAATTTCTCTGAAGAATTTAAATAATGCCTGTTATTTTCCTCATCAATTTGTTCATGCCACCTATCCAGCGATCATAATTATTAGTTTTATTTCGCATGTACTCAAGCACAATTGGATGCGGCAATATTACAAAACTCTCTTTTTCTAATTCTTTAACAACGGTATCCGCCAATTCCTCTGGTTCAATCATTCCATTGTTAGCAGCTGCTTTAATTGAATCTGTCTCCACTGCAGTCATAGGTGTTTTTACAGCTTGAGGACATAGCAGAGATACCTTAATACCTTGATGTTTGTAGTGTATTGCCAACCACTCTGCGAAACCAACAGCGGCATGCTTGGTAACGCCATACGCACATCCACCAATTTGGTTGAGCAATCCTGCTGCAGACGAGGTATTCAAAAAATAACCACCGCCTCTCTCGATCATCAGTGGCACCAAGTGCCTTGCCGCGTAAACGTGCGACATAACATTGACATCCCATATTTTTTGCCATTGCTCGTTGGGTGACTGCAGATCCTTACCAGTGCCTATCCCTGCATTTGAGCAAAATAAATCAATTGGACCAACATGTGATTCCGTATTTTTGATCACGGCTTTAATATCGTTCTCTGATGACACATCAGCCTGGATCGCAACTCCATCAACCATTTCTGATGTTTCCTCAGCGCCTGCAAGATTCATATCAACTACAACAATCTTCTTTGCTCCTTCTTCATAAAATCTTACAGCCAGAGCTCTTCCAATGCCGCTTGCACCACCTGTTATCACTACAATCTTATTCTTTATTTTCAAACCCATATCTCCTTAAAATTTGATCTCAAACCAACGTTCCTAGATGCTCTCTTTTAAATGCCATAATCTTCCCTTCCTCATTATTTTTCACATGGTTAGCCCAATCAGGATTGGATATCAATGCTCTTCCAACTGCAATCAAATCGAATTCTTCTCTATCCAGTCGATCCAAAAGTTCTGCTAAATTAGCAGGATCCGCTTCACTGAAACCCCTCTGGCTAGGATTGGATATGAAGTCCGCATCAAGTCCAATGCTGCCCACTGTTATTGTTGGTTTACCACATATCTTTTTTACCCAACCTGCTAAATTTAAATCATTTTCTTTGAATTCTGGCTCCCAAAACCTACGTTGAGAGCAATGAAAAATATCGATACCCGAATCAACAAGGGGCGCCAGAAAGGTCTCTAGCTCTTGAGGTGAATGTGCAAGTTTCGCTTCATAGTTTTGCATTTTCCACTGAGACCATCTGAGAATGATAGGAAAGTTTGATCCTAGTTCAGCTCGAATTAATCGAATTATTTCACATACAAACTCACAACGCTTTTCTATTGAACCTGCATATTTGTCATTTCTTTGATTAGTGCCCGACCAAAAGAATTGATCCAACAGATATCCATGTGCGCCATGAAGCTCAATAGCATCGAAACCAATCTCTTTTGACGTTTTTGCAGCTTCTACAAACGCGGAGATCACTTGGTCAATATCCTCTATTGTCATTATCTCTCTGTTTTGTTTGCCAGGCACGTTCATGCCTGAAGGGCCATACCCATTCACCTCTGGATTAGGCGGCATACCCACTTTCCGCACTGCACCGACATGCCAAAGCTGAGCTGCTATCTGTCCTCCAACATCATGAACCGCATCAACTACATTACTCCAACCAGCAATACTCTCCTCTCCGTGCATATACGGAACATTCGGATAGCAATTTGAAGCAATATGGTTGACACAAGTTCCCTCTGTGATTATCAAGCCAACTCCACCCTGCGCTCTTCGCCTGTAATACGATACAACATCATTGCTCGGAACATTATTAGGAGAAAAATTCCTTGTCATTGGTGCCATTACAATTCGATTGGGCAATTTCATAGTCTTTGATTGAAAATGGCTAAACAATTTTTGTTTTGTAGACATATGTTTACACTTTTAAATGCTTTTGATCATGAAAGATTAATTACCAATGAAAACTTTATTATTGAGCCACCTGCAGATCGCTTCACTAATCTCTTTGGGTGAATCCTCTTGAATAAAATGCAGCCCCTTTACAGTGATCTCTGTTTGATTATTCCAAGATCGACAAAATTCTCGCTGTCTTCCAACTAAAATCGATCCAGGATCTGCATTGATGAATAGTTTTGGTATTTTAGAGTCGCTAGCAAGCCAATCTGCGTACTCATCAACTATCTCAACAATTTGAGCAGGCTCTCCCTCAATGGGTATTTGCCTTGGCCAATTTAATGTGACTTGACGGTCCTCCTGTTCCAAAAAAGGTCTTCTATACTCATTCATTTCATCGGGTGATAGCTTTTTAATTATCGAGCTTGGAAGGACTGCCTCAATAAACATATTCCGCTTTAAAATAAGATCCTCACCTTTATCAGACCGAAAGCCTTTGAAAATACCTCTAGCCTGCTCCGGCCAGTCACTCCAATTTAGAGAGCAAACTATGGACTCCATATAACAAATCGCCTTTATTTTCTCAGAATTTCTCATTGCCCAATGGAAGCCAAGCGCACTGCCCCAATCATGCAAAACCAGCGTTATATTTTTTTTAATCTCTAATTTTTTCAGTAATTTATCTAAATATTTAAATGTAACTTCAAAGTTATACCGATCGGCTCCAAGTGATACAGGCAACTTATCTGAGTCACCATGCCCGACAAGATCAGGAATAATGACTCTCCCTATATTGGATAGAGCAGGTGCGGTGTTACGCCACAAATATGAAGAGGTTGGATTGCCATGCAGCATAACAATTGGATGTCCTTCGCCACTCTCCACATAGGCAAGTTTAATATCATCAACCTTGACATATTTTTTTGGAATGCTCATTTATTTTTTGTCCATAATATTTCTTGAAGCACATTAGCATGTTTACAAGTTTAGATACTGAATGCAATAATCAATGGACATTAACACTAAGTTTTGAAAAATGCGCGCAAAGTTTATTAGTAATATTTTCCCTAAAACTATTGATAATAACTATCGAGGAAACGCAGTCGCGCTAATTTTATTCATACCGATTACTGTGGTAACCATTGCGAGAAGTTTAATCCATATTTTTGCTGAGGATGGGGGCGCTCAATCAATTGCAACAATTCCACTGAACTCTTATGGTCCTGAAGCTTCGCAGGCGGTAATAACTTTCGTTGCTCTCTGGGGTTTATCTCAAATTTTATTAGCATTTGTATATATGATTACTATTTTCCGATACAAAAGCCTGATTCCATTGATGTACTTGCTAATTTTCGTCGAGTATCTCGGCAGGCATTTTATTATGACATTTAATCCCATCGAGACTCTTGGGACGGCTCCAGGTGCCACTGTGAATCTTATTATGGCTCCTATTGCACTTATCTTGATGCTATTAGCAATTCCTAAAAAGGCAACCTAATAATGACATTAATGTCAAAATCATACTGGGTTATCTTAAGTTTACTCTATGTTATTTTCTTATTCTGGTATGGCGGATCGGGAGAGAAAATGACTTCGAAAGAAATTGAACTAGGAATAAATATACTCAAAGAAAATATGGAAAAAAATGGAAGGGAAAATACCGAATTTCTCAATTATGTAAATAATCTTATTGAGACTGACGATGGAAATGAGTTCATCATGGTCAACCTCATAAAATATCGTGAGATAGCAAAATATCCAGAAAGTTCAAAATGGAGTGAGGAAACGGATCCCATGCTCGCTGATGTACGCTATGTTGATGGACTAATGCCCAAGTTGATCAAAAATGGTGGGTTTCCTCTATTAGTATCGACAGTTAATGGTAGATTTATTGATGAGGATAATCCCGAGAGCTGGGATGTCGTAGCATTGATAAGATATAGAAGTGTTAAGGACATGATGAATATGATTATTGAAATGTCTGAAACAGACTTATCGCTGCATAAATGGGCATCAATTGAGAAAACACATGTATTTCCAGCGCAAATTCAAATAGGCTTATTTCTACCGAAAGCATTAGTGACTTCGGTATTTTTGATTCTTGCCTCCATTCCGATATTGATAAAACGAACTAAATCAAAATAACTTTAATTATTTGAGGGACCTATGTCATGAAAACAAGAATTACTGAAATGCTTGAAATAGAGCATCCAATCATTCAAGGAGGCATGCACTATGTTGGCCTTGCAGAGTTAGCGTCTGCCGTGTCTAACGCCGGTGGCTTGGGCATAATTACTGGTTTAACTCAGGGCACTCCCGAAAAGTTAACAGCTGAAATTAACAAATGTAATGACATGACTGACAAACCCTTCGGAGTAAATCTTACATTTCTTCCTTCACTGACACCTCCTGACTATCCAGGATTGATTGGATCGATCATAAAAGGAGGCGTCAAAGTCGTTGAGACAGCTGGTAGTAACCCAGCAAAATGGTTACCCCTATTGAAAGAACATGGAATTAAAGTGATTCATAAGTGCTGTTCAGTTAGACATGCACTCAAAGCAGAGTCCATTGGTTGTGATGCAGTCTCTGTTGATGGGTTCGAATGTGGGGGACATCCAGGTGAGGATGATGTTCCAAATTTTATTCTGTTACCAAGAGCCGCGGATGAGTTATCAATTCCATTTGTCGCATCTGGGGGAATGGCAGATGGGCGAAGTCTTGTTGCCTCCCTTGCAATGGGCGCTGATGGGATGAATATGGGTACAAGATTTGTCGTGACCAAAGAAGCTCCTGTTCATGAAAATGTGAAAGAAGCGATTCTGAAGGCCACTGAGTTAGATACGCGTTTAGTAATGAGACCATTAAGGAATACAGAGCGAGTTTTGAACAATGCTGCTGTAGAAAAACTGTTGGAAAAAGAAAAAAGCCTGGGATCTGACATAAGTTTCCAGGATATTGCCGAGGAAGTAGCTGGCGTATATCCAAAAGTAATGCAAAACGGAGACATGGACTCGGGCGCATGGTCATGTGGAATGGTCGCAGGACTGATCAATAGCAACCCAACTGTGAAAGAGTTAATCGACTCAATAATGGATGAGGCAAATACGATTATTAACAAAAGACTCTCACACTTATAATATCGGTAAGAATATGAAAAAGGACATTTTTGATTTAAATGGCAAGATTGCTTTAGTAACAGGCGCAAGTCGAGGAATTGGTGAAGCAATAGCTACTCTTCTCGCGGCTTATGGCGCTCACGTAATAGTATCAAGCAGAAAAATTGATGACTGCAATTTAGTCTCGGAGAAAATAAAGGCTGAGGGCGGAAGCGCAGAGGCATTGGCATGTCACGTAGGCAATATGGAAGATATCGCCAGATGCTTTGATTACATCAAAGCGACGCACAAAAAATTAGACGTTCTAATAAATAACGCCGCCACAAACCCATATTTTGGTCATATTTTAGACACTGATCTTGGAGCCTTCACAAAAACCATTGATGTAAACGTCAGAGGCTACTTTTTTATGAGTGTTGAGGGTGCGAAACTAATGCGTGACAACGGTGGCGGTTCGATAGTTAATACGGCGTCAATTAATGCTTTGCAGCCCGGAGGATATCAAGGAGTATATTCAATATCGAAAGCAGCAGTAGTAAACATGACTAAATCATTTGCAAAGGAATGCGCTCAATTTGGAATCAGAGTAAATGCACTCCTTCCCGGACTGACGAAGACAAAATTTGCGGGTGCTCTTTTTACAAACGATGATATCTATAAAAGAGCAATAAGCTCAATTCCTATGGGACGGCACGCTGAGCCTGACGAAATGGCTGGAGCCGTTTTATTTTTAGCCTCTGATGCAGCCAGTTATACTAATGGTGAATGCATTGTTGTAGATGGTGGTATGACCTTATAACAATCTTTTAATTTCAGATACCTGCGAAGATATCAAAGATATTGATGACGGATTTGCTGTTGGTTTTGGCCCTTCAGGCCAAAGCGAAAGCAAGTCATTTAGAGATTGAACGAGCATATCAGCATTTGACAGCGAAGAATTCGCGGCGATTAATTTTGCAGTTACAGCAAATCCATAAGCATCTTGATATTCTCCAATATCAGTTATAACGCCATCCGTTAAGCCAATTTTATACTCATCTTCCAATTGTTCTAGCAAAAACATTATTTGATTAATAGGGTTTCCATCTATTTTTGATGCGATTGAACTCAAATTTTCCTCAGCCTTTTTTAAAAAGGGCTCAACCTCTGAGGCTGGCCTTTTGGCTTCAAGAGCGGTGGAAACAAGTACAAAAGAAACCACATCAAGACCCATCTCTTGAAATCCTTCTCGTTCTTTTTTATGTGTCTCCGAAATTGGATGCAATAAATGAGGCGCTGCCATTGTCAGCTCTCCTTGACGATAAAGTTCCATCCCTGCTGCAACATGACCCATCATAAGAACAATCCTCAAAGATTGATCAAGATCATTCATATCATAATTAAAGTCATGAGGAATTTGATTATCTGTATCCGTCCCATCATCACTGCATGAAACCAAAAAAAAACTGCTAATAAAGAATATAAATATTTTTCGTATAGTATAGTGATTCATTGATAAACCGCGCATTTAGTTAAAATCCAAAACTTTTTGTTGTTTTTTTATTATATCAAGATGCTGCTAACGAATTAAAACAAATTGTATTCAATGAATTAGAGATACCAATAAATATATGCTTTCTAAGAGAAATCAATCCAACCTTCTTGTTCAGTTTGGGATTACCGTGCTCGCTGCTGGCGTTATTTTCCCTCTACTATATTTGAGGCAAAATTTTGAAGTCTCTATTCTCACAACATTCGATATAGAACTTTCTCAACTCAGTTTTTGCTACTCGATACTCGGTATTATTTTTGCCGCAACTTATTTGCCTAGTGGATGGCTAGCGGACAGAGTTTCCTGTAAAAAGTTAATTATTATCTCTCTGCTGGCGACTTCATTGCTCGGATTTTGGTTCTCTTCAATACCGAGCTACCAATCAATAATAATAATTTTTTGTGGTTGGGGATTATCAACTGGACTAACTTTCTGGTCTTCTCACTTAAAGCTCGTAGCGATTTTAGCTGGGAAGAAACAACAAGGTAGATTTTTTGGACTTCTTGATGGAGGTCGTGGATTGGTCGAGGCTATTCTCGCCACTTTCGCAGTTTCTATATTTGCATTTTTTATGAGTGATACTGATCAGAATTTAGTTTTCTCGCTGAAATCCGTAATCTATATTTATGTTTTTGCCATTCTTCTTGTTATTCCTCTCGTGTTTATTTTTCTAGACAGTAATGAGCAAGTAGCTAGTGTCACTGAAGACAATATTAGCTCTAAACGCGATTTCATTGAAATAATTCAAAACAAAAATATCTGGCTCTGCACTGTTTGTATTATTTGCGGCTATCAACTTTTTTGGGCGACATACTCTTTTTCAGGTTATTTACAAGATCATTTGGGATATGGCGCCGTTACCGTGGGATCCATAACAGTCGCCAAGCTTTGGATGCGCCCTTTAGGTGCGATTTCAGCAGGGTTTGTTGGAGACTTGTCAAATCCAACTAAATTATTGGGGATACTAATGATAATGGCATCCATTGCTCTTGCAAGTCTCCCTTTTTTGCCGAGTTATAATCTCGCCTTAATAATCGGCATTGTCCTAGTAATAGGACTTCTGACATATGGAGTTAGGGGAATTTATTGGGCCACACTTGACAAATGCGCAATCGAGAACCGCACTAAAGGGCTAGCAATAGGGTTCATTTCGATGGTCGCTTATCTACCGGATATTTACCTGCCCTTTTATCGATCCTGGCTTCTAGAGGTGTATGCAACTGAACTAGGATACGTGGTTTACTACACTTCACTTGCTTTAATTGGCTTAATTGGTGCGCTCGCTGCCTTTAAATTAATGCGACAATAATTAATCAATAACACTTCATATAAAAGTTGCCCAAAAATATCAACTCGCAAGTTTTTTGATGTATTTAGCCGAAATAACCAACCACAGAACTAAGGCCAATTCCGCAATTATGAGCGAAGTCGCCAATGCCGCATCATTCAATGCCCAAGCTATAATTCTAAAAAAGGCTGCGCTTCCTAATAAAAGTGCCGCAATGTTCAAATACTCAAACTTCATCTTAATCGAACCAAACACAATCAAGAAACTTGCCAGTCCGAAGAAAGCTCCAAAATCACCAAGTTGAGTACTTCTTCCGACTCCATCTAAAAGCTCCATTCCAAGATCGCCTGTTGCCTTAGATGGGTTAATTACAAACATAACTGTATTCAGAACCATTGGGCCCGCTGGTGCGCATGCTATCGCTCTTATAATATTTTTATTCATCTCTCTCCAAAACTCCAAACCGTTTGTTTTTATTATATTTCTTTAGCTGGTCATAATGCCAAATCTCTCCATTTAAGGGTATAAGTCTATGATCTCTGTGTCCAGATTTTAGTTGTTTAGACTCAAGAGCAGAAAGATCATCCGAAGGAATTGAAACACTATCCCTCCAACTCACTGTGTTATCCAAGCTTAGGGGAGGAGAAAGATTACTGATAATTCCAGATGCTTCAGAAAACTCAGGTAAAACACTTGATGTGACAAAAGATACCCGAGGTTTTATCCAAGATTCTCCCTTCCTATCTCTTTGGCCCCAAACAAAATTATTATAATCTTGATCGCTTACAGCAACGTCTCTGTTTACTCCATATCGTGCATACATCATGAATCCGTCAAATAGGATGGCGAAATCTTCTCGAGTAGTGCTATAACTGTAAAACTGAGGTGCTCCCTCTGTCTTAAACATGTTGGCAACATACTCCATCGTGAATGATTTTTGATATTCTTGAATCGCATCTGGATCCCGGAACCGAACTTGAGCAAGTTTAGTCAACTCATTTCCACCAGATAAATACTGAGGATCTAGAGGGTAATTATTTTGCAAGAAATCAGATTCAATTTGTCGAGCTTGATAGACCTCATTTACTGCATCATAGACCGTTTTTGTATCTGAATATGTCAACCAACGGGTGCTTGGGAAAAAATCATTAGCGTGAGCAAGCTCATGGTATAGCAAAGCTGCAAAAGAATACTTTGAGTCATTAAGCGTTCGCGATATGCGATACCTTAAAGGATAATAATAATAAGCATAATCATTATCTTTTACATATCTCCAGGGCATTTCAAACTGAAGTTCAGAGCCAAACCCAGAGCGATAATCGGGAGCGGAATTTATGGTATCTCTTTGCGCAGGCGTCTCCCACAAATCATCTGGATCCAGATATATTGCTCCAGTCGTGGGATTATAGAAAGATGGACGTATATCATAGGAGATAACAACAGCAGTTACGGCTCTCAACAAGTTTTTAAAGTCATCAAACTCATCGTGCTCTTGTAAAAATTTTTCAAATTGACTTCCCATCCAATCATGAGAGACCAAGACTTTACTCATAATATCTTCGACTGTAGGCGATGTTGTTATTTGCGCAATTAGTGGGGTTTCCGCAAAGGTACATTCATCATACTGGGTTAGATTTGAATAGACACAATCCACCAGTGTCTGTCCCCCAAGTGGGTCAGATCTATATGGGTATACCTTAGCAACCCTTGATCTAAAGGGCCCAGAGTCAGGGACCTGGATACTGCTGTTTTCAACTAAAATTGAGATTTCGTCAGAATGAGAACTTCCAAGAATTTCACCAGTTAAGCGAAAGCTAAGGATAGTGTCTTGATCAACTTCTGGCGCATCAAAAAACACAGAGCTCTGGCCATCTGTTTCCTCCTCACTGAATGTTACTGACGGCCCTTGAGTTTGCTCCCACACCCATGAGGACTTATCTAACTGAGTACTCTGATCATCTCCATCAGCAAAACTTGCAAGCGATACTGCATTCTCTTCAAGTACCGAGTGTCCCAACCTAATCGTAAGAGAGGAAACTTCACTAACCACAGAAAAAGTATGGCTTAATGTGCCTGCAGTCGATCCATCAACTACATAATCCACTTGAAATGAATAGGATCCACTTTCTGTAGGCGTAAAAGCTATGACTTTACTATTTCTTGCATAAAACTCGACATCTGGACCATCGGTCTGAATCCATGCAATATTTGTCAGATTATTCGATGGTGCAAAAAGTATAAGCTCTGTGGACTGATCGATCTTAACATCCTCGTCATAATGTAAGACTTCACCTGCAATATCTTCTTCTATTCCAATGCCTATGTCAGGCTGATTTGAACCTCCCCCGCCACATCCAACTAAGAGCTGAGTAAAACAAATAATATATAAAAAATTTATTTTCATTTGAAAAGAATATCACTAACTTTATATTTATTAAATTCGAGTAGAAGGAACAAGATTAATTAAGAGTTATTCTTACTACGATATTTCGAGACAATCGTTTCAGTTTTTATCAAATTTCTTCGCGTCGTTTTCGTTGCAAGGAATATTTCCAATGAAAGAAGAATGAAAGACATCATCAGTGAAATCATGCAAAGGACAAATAAAACGGAGATAAAGGTATCAATAGAATAATTATTGATACCACCTATAAACAAAGCCCCAACAACGATACATACCATTAAACCAGCTAGCGTACAAAAAAATATGGAAATATACATCAACCGCATTCTGAATATTGATTGCTTAAGATTAAGAAGCATCACTTCTCTGTCCTCCCCTTGCGTGATATCAATATAGCTTTGTAAAAATCTCAACCGATCAATAATTCTTCCCAAGCGTCCAGACAGAACATTCAATAGTGCGCCAACTCCCGCTAACAAAAAAACCGGGCTAACTGCTGACTGCATTATCTGAGATATTGTTTGATATTCGCCCATTATGCGTACAAAAATTTCCTAATTCACTAATTAAAAGAAAAGTGTTGGGTGGAGGCCTTTCATTATAACAGACTGACTCATTATTTTATTGCAGAAATTGTTAGCAATAGCGTAATGTTACAGATCACGAGTATATTTCTATGAGACTGCAGTTTGTGAATAGATTTACAGCATTCATTTTTAGCGCGATATGTCTGATAGCTAATGGCACTGAGACCACTCTTTTTGTGGGTAATAGTTACTTATACTATAACGACAGCGTTCACAATCATGTTGAGGATCTTCTTAGAGAATTTTATGAAGATAACGACATACATACCGAGCTAATCGCAATAGGTGGATCAAGGCTTCATCATCACAGTATTGAACAAATTCTAAACTATCAAATTTTTGGTCTTGATGAGCCAGTTGATAGAATTATCTTCCAAGGTGGCAGTTCAGAGGTCAAGACACCTAAAAATAGAGAGATGCTAGCTAGAACAAGTCAAGAATATAGTCAAAAAGCACAAGAAATGGGGATAGAGACCTACCTCTATATGACGCATCCCTATCAAAAATCTGATCACAGATACGAAGAGAATCTAATTGAAAAAATTAAATTAGCGTATTACCAGGCAGGTAAGAAAAGCAACTCAATAGTCATTCCAGTTGGCATAGCTTTCGAGATTGCTTACGAGAAAAATCCGTCCATCCGTTTGCATCTCCCTGATGGCACACACCCTAATATGTTAGGTACTTACTTGGCTTCATCGACTGTTTTTGCAACACTGACTGGCGCATCCCCAGAGGGGTTGGAATATGATTATATGGGGAGGGTAAATGATAACGACAAAGCTTTCCTCCAGAAAGTAGCTTGGCTTGCATACATACAAAATAAAAAAAATCTAAAATCAGAATAATCTTTTATCATATGAAATTTGCATTTCTAATATATTTTTTAATTGCTTTATCATCAAACCTGTTTGCGGATAATGACAAAAGTATTGAATTAAAGATTCTTGTCTACAACACTCACGGACTTCCAGGAATTTTTCTTCGAGATAAACCAGAAATTCGCTTTCCCCTAATAGGAGAGAAGACCAAAGAATATGAATTATCACTATTGCAAGAAGATTATGCGCATCATAGAAAGCTAGTATCATCTACAAAAAATGAAAGTAAAATCTTTCGAGGACAACTTGGAAATAAACTTTTGTGTCCAATATGCACCGGTTCAGGTTTAACCTCAATCGCTAACCTTCCTCAAGATTGGAATATTGAAGTAGCGAATAAAAGTTTTAAGACTTGCTCGGGATGGATATCCGGCTGGAATGATTGTTTTGCGAAAAAAGGTTTCCAAATTCTAAAAATTACCCCGCCATTGAGAGAAAGCTTATTCATCGTGAATACGCACTTGGATGCGGGATCGCGAGAATCCGATAGAAAAGCGAGAAAAAATCAACTTAACCAGATAATTTCGACACTAAACGAGACGATAAAAGGTGAAACTTTAATCCTTGCTGGAGATTTAAATCTAAATTCAAAGAATTTGGAGGATTTGAAACTACTTGAAAAATTAAAAGAAAGGCTCAACTTAACAGACGCATTTGTTGATGTAGATATAGAAAAAAAATGGCAAATTTTAGATTATGTATTATTTAACGAGGGTAAAAATAATATTGTTAGCATAGTAAATGTTGGAGAGGATACCAGCTTAATTTCAAAAGAAGGACCATTAAGTGATCACCCTGCACTTTTTGTTCATATCACGATATAGTTTTTTGGTGGAGTCTAGCGGGATCGAACCGCTGACCTCAACACCGCCAGTGTTGCGGTGTAGTCACATAACCAACTGATTTTATATAAACATTATCATCTTTTTGTTCGAAATCGAGAAGATCTAAAGCATCAACCAATCTTTAATCTGAAACTATAAATATCTCCACAGTTATTTCTCTAGAAAGATCTGGATTTAACGACGAACTAGCAGTCACTTTGAATCGCCCTCCAACAGCATCCTTAGTCACGCTCTCTGCAAATGAGACTTGGCCAGTTTCTGAAAGCACCAGCAAATCAATATCAAAATCGCTATTCGCAAACCGTTCTAAATTATATGTGACACTGTCACCATCAGAGACTGTTGCAATAAAATCTCCTACAAACGTTTCTCCAACTGACACATTGATATCTAAATCACCAGCATAATTATTAAAATGTGGACAAGAGACGATCGGAGTCGATCCAACGTCAAAAATCGTTGCGATACTTGGATGTGTTGACTCAGTTTTTTGAGCATAAAGACTTGCATTAAGCGCATGATCATTGACAGATATCTGGGTAATTTGGTAAGCCCCCAATTGTTGTTTTAAAAATGGAATGGTTGCAGAATATTCTGATTCAGATGCATCTAATAATCCATCCGCCTCGTCTCTAATTTCAAACTTAACAGAGCGACAGCTAGGATCAACAGTGTTAATCCATATATCTCGAATTGGTGACGTTTCTTCATCACCTACTGTTAGATTATCAAGCTGCACGGTAAACTTTTTAAAATCGCGGCCAGGCTTATCAGTAGTCGTGTAGTCTGTTACGGTTAATGAATTTAGAACTGGTGGTGTCGAATCATATTTTTGCGACTCATCTAAAAAGTCACCTAAACTGGAATATAAAAGATACGGCTGGCTCGCGAAATTACTATTATGCGCAAACATATAACTTCGGAGATAAAGCGCGGCATTTGGTGTTGTTTTGTGAATTTTTGCACTAAGATCAACTACGTACTCTCTTCCATTGCTTATAACTTCATTATTTGAGTAATTCTCACTACTTTTCACTCCCCTATTGATCTGTACTTCGTTGGTCTCTGCTCTGAACTCATCATAAGATGAATCAAGTGTCGATTTTGGTGCTGCAAGAATGCTGAACGATGACTCTATTGGCAAATCAGACAAAATTGAAAAGTTAATTGACATAAAGTTTTCATCAATCTCGCTTACTTCGGCAAGAGAATTAAAGCATGCTGCGTCCCAAGTAGCCGCATTCCCCCAAATTTCACTTACAGAGCTTTCAGAAATCACACATGATTCAGGATAATTTTGGTCATATTTATATAACAAGAAAGCTGGCTGATCAGATGAACTTCTTGAATTTTTAATGGTGACATTTTGTGAGGCGCTATATCTCATAGCAAATTGCCTCGTATCAGTCAGTAACTCAGTATCGGAAATTCTCAAGTGCAAGCCATCTTGCGGAGGAGTGGATTCAGCAATAATGTTGTCCTCGGTAATGTAATAACTTGCACCATAAGTGCAATTTTCTGAGAGGTTTTGACGCAGATCTTGTTGAATAGACCAAGTATTTCCCTCTTGCTTCTCTAATTCAAATACTTGATAAATAAAACCTAATGAGCAGAATTCGTCTCCACCTTGACTATCAAAACTTGTCAGAGATAAATAGACGTTTTTCGCCATATTCAATTCATCTAACTGAATGCTGGCAATTAATTTAGGAGGCTCCGTATTTGTTCCATCAGAAATATCAAAGGTTTCAGATATTACATCCTCCAATACATTTCTTACTGATACAGTTACATTTTGTTTGACCATGTAGGTGCCATCATTGACAAACACATCTACTGTATAAGTACTTTTTGATTCGTAATCAGGTGTGCTCAAAAATTTGAGCTCGCCAATATCTGATACGAGAAAATTAATATCAAGAACTGAAAAAGTTAAACTATCAGAATTATCAGCTACTACCACAGTTCCAATATCAACAGTATTCTCATAAACCTCAAAGTCAGGATCTGAGGTGAAAACTGGAGGTTGTTCATCAACAGCATCGATTATATTTATAGTGATATGTTGATTAGTAGTATTTTCTCCATCTGTAACTGTAGCTGTAATCTCATAAGTATCTTTTGTCTCGTAATCAGGGGCAATATCAAATGTAAGTTGACCGGTGCTAGGGTTAATTGAAATATTGTCATCAGCTATTCCAAGCTGAATAGTGGCAGCATAAACAACGCCACTTGAATAACTATCCCCGGCACAACCAGAAACGTCATATTGACCGCAACTATTCGAGTAGACTACCTCGCCTTCAACGCTAAGCTCCCATCCCATCGTGTATCCAGCGTTGGTATTCGTTAATTCCAAATCTATCGTTGATCCATCAGCGGCAATATAGTCCAGCACATTGATCGTTGTATCGGAACCCTTTCCATATGTAAGCTCTTCCTGAGCGACACCACCAGAATTCCTCAGAATAATTTTCATCTGATCATCAATATCATAGATTCGTAATGTCACGGTTTGATCAGAGGATGCTGAGACAACATAAAAATCAGTTTCATCAAGTGTTGAATCTGAATCTTGAGTAAACGCATTATTATTATTTACACCTTGTTTAGCTTGTATTGAATAAGTTAACAGATCACCATCTGCATCTGTGGCAATAACAGCCCCAATCGAGGTTTGATTTTCGAGTGCTTCGAATAAATTATTTGACGAGATTACTGGGAAATTATCATTTATATTTATAATATTTACTGAAATCTCCTGAGTGCTTTCGTTAGTGCCGTCCGATGCAGTAACTGTAGCAATGTATTTTGTTTTAGTCTCATAGTCAGGCTCTATTGCGAAACTCAACATTCCATCTGAAGCTATAAGAATATCAGTACCACTTATTGAAAAAACTATATTACTGCTATTCGCATCGGTAACCGTTACAATTCCTATCTGTGTCTGATTTTCTTCAACAGTGAAAATGGACTCGCTTGTGAAAATAGGAGGATCCTCATCCTCAATATCAATTATTTCAATACTGATGTCCATGTCAGAACTATTTGTTCCATCAGACGCAGTTACAACTGCTGTATATGTCGATTTTGTCTCATAATCAGGTGCTTCAATAAAGGAAATAAATCCATCATTAGAATTAATTTCAAGATTTTCACCTAAAATCGAGAAACTAATTGATTCACTATCCACATCTGTTGCGGATACTTGACCAGCAATGAGTTGATTTTCAGGAGCGGAAAAACTTGCTGAAGAGTTTATTACTGGTGCAACATCGTCTAAATTCGTAACGAAAACTAGTATGTACTGTTCAGTTGTACTCAAGCCATCTGTAACTGTAGCTGTAATCTCATAAGTATCTTTTGTCTCGTAATCAGGGGCAATATCAAATGTAAGTTGACCGGTGCTAGGGTTAATTGAAATATTGTCATCAGCTATTCCAAGCTGAATAGTGGCAGCATAAACAACGCCACTTGAATAACTATCCCCGGCACAACCAGAAACGTCATATTGACCGCAACTATTCGAGTAGACTACCTCGCCTTCAACGCTAAGCTCCCATCCCATCGTGTATCCAGCGTTGGTATTCGTTAATTCCAAATCTATCGTTGATCCATCAGCGGCAATATAGTCCAGCACATTGATCGTTGTATCGGAACCCTTTCCATATGTAAGCTCTTCCTGAGCGACACCACCAGAATTCCTCAGAATAATTTTCATCTGATCATCAATATCATAGATTCGTAATGTCACGGTTTGATCAGAGGATGCTGAGACAACATAAAAATCAGTTTCATCAAGTGTTGAATCTGAATCTTGAGTAAACGCATTATTATTATTTACACCTTGTTTAGCTTGTATTGAATAAGTTAACAGATCACCATCTGCATCTGTGGCAATAACAGCCCCAATCGAGGTTTGATTTTCGAGTGCATAAAACTCACCAGCAGATCCTATTTCAGGAGAATCATTTTCATCGATGACCATAATTGATATTTGCTGATTAGAGCTATTGATTCCATCTGTAGCGGTGATCACTCCTGCATAACTTGATTTGGTTTCAAAATCAGGTGCGTCGGTGAAAGTAATTAACCCGAGTGAATCTATATGTAAATTTTCACCTGAAATTTCAAAACTCACAGATTCACTGTCAACATCAGTTGCAGTCGCAGTTCCAATATTTAGTTGATTTTCAGGAGCGGAGAAACTTGCTGGAGAGGTTATAATGGGCGCGACATCATCTACATCAGTAACAAGCACCAAAATATCCTGATTTGACGAGTTAACACCATCTGTGGCGGTCACAGTAATTCTATAGGTGCTCCGAGTTTCATAATCTGGTGCCTCGTTAAAACTCAGGGTTCCCTCATATACATCAATAGACAGACTCTCTTGATCGGGCCCAGAAATGACATATCCAATAAGATCTCCATCAGCATCGCTTGCTACAACATCACCAACTACCGTTTGATTTTCCGGCATAGAGAAGTTGTCTAAAGACTCAAATTCGGGAGTATTTTCATTTAGATTACTTGAGGTAAATATTAAGTCAGTTGCAGGCTGATATCTCTGGATGCTGTTTGGTAAAAATATAAAATCCAATAATCTGACATGATTTTGAATACCCCCTGTCCATCCCTGAACAGTCGTAGTAACTCTCGCAATTGTCCTCTCTAAGTTCCAATCTACCTCCTCAGCAAGAGGAATTGTTTGTATTCCATTCCAAACCTCAAATCTTGGCAACTGTGCAAAACTTGACAAACTTTCTGGAAACTCAATTGTAATCTCTTGAGGAGCTGTTTCAGCTAATAAGATTGTCATTGGTTTAGGGCTTATAGGTTTCAGGGAGAGGCCTTGTGCAATAATATTAAGATCACCGGCTCCATTATCAGCCTCAACATATTTTAGAGCTTCACCACCTCGAGCAATGAAATCAGTAGTAATTGCTGAGGCTTCATAGTATGTATGATCGGGTGTGTCCTTAAAATATACCCTCAAATCATCCCCCGTGAAGAGAATAGTTTGTATGCCCGGAAATGCATTTCCTGTTCCATCTGGATATACAGCTTCATCATCATAGCGAGTTCCTCTAATGGATTCTAAATCCATAGATAGAACTTTATAATCATCAAATTTATTACAGCGCTCAAGACTTTGTGATTTTTGATAAACGCAGAATCCCTCTTGATCAGGCTCTGGTGAGGGCCATTCAAGAAAATCTACCCCTCTATTCTCATCATTCCGCCACTCAGAGATAGTAGAATCTGTGATAATGAGTTGTTTTTCTTGATCCAAACCATCACTCGATACGACGTAATCAATAACAAGATCACCAGATTGCTCGGCACCAGGCCTTATATAAAAAAGATCTTTAGTACTCCCGACCTCCAAAGAGCCATTTCCATCAGGCAAGCTGAACATTTTATCTTTTTGAAATTCTTGATTCTCGATCGAAATTATTGGCGTTTCTGGTGCATAAGACTTTAAGAAACCCACAAAATCTTCAGCAAAGGCAAAAGCACTATATTTAATATCTGATCCCGTTCCACTCTGTTTACTAGGATTATATGTAGCACCAATACCATCAGACAAATTGAGAGTTGGTGTGCCATTAATGTTTATTAATTTATTGTCCTCATCATTTGAATCTAAAAAGGTATAAAAATTAACACCATCCATATCTGCAACTGGTTGCCCCATGCCGCCAAATATTGAGTCTATTTTCTCAAGTGTATCACCACTTAATGCACCACCACCGGACCAATAGATATTATTATTTGCTTTAACTATAGGCCCCCAAATATTTGGCGCATTGACATATTTAATGGGCTCTAGTGTGACTGAGTCGATTATAACTAGCCTTTCTTCTCCCGCCCTAGGATTCTCTCCGTTACCAGAAATCATCGGGTATTCAGCAACAGCGATGAACTCATCTGCAAGCCAAGCAACACCAACCACGAAAAAATCCTCACCCGCTGGTAATCTGGTTAATTTTCCATCTGATGACATGAAATATGCGATAGTGGAGTTTGTCCCACCTTCATATCCGTCGGGGAGTTCTCGATTTGAATCAAAGCCTTGCATTACAGCAGCACCATCAGATCTAAAGGAAATTCCCCTCCTTGCAAAATCATTCTGAAGACTGGGCACTAAAACCTTTGGCTCTATATCTCCATCGCTCACATTAAGAAGGCAACTGTATGAATTGTCCTGAATTGAAATTCTGTAAATTGAACATATCTCATTATCTAATCCCTGAGTCCTATTCTGTAGATGTTGACTTGTAAGGAGATATAGGAACTTACCGTCCGGCGTTATATTTGCTCCAGCCACAAATAATGTCTCGCTTGACATGATTGCATCTCTAATCTCATCTCCATCTGCATCCCAGTTTATGATATTGGTCAGAGAATCGAGTGAGACCTTTTGAGTATTACCATTTTTCTCAGATAAGTTATTGAAAAACG
Source organism: uncultured SAR92 cluster bacterium (assembly GCA_902515855.1). GTDB lineage: Bacteria > Pseudomonadota > Gammaproteobacteria > Pseudomonadales > Porticoccaceae > AAA300-D14. Next base: position 13,408 of record CABXWC010000007.1, on the reverse strand, counting down.
AGGAAATGCTATCGCTGTTATCTATTAGGGCCTCACCCAAACCAATGGATCTTGAATCCGCTAAATTAAACTGAATAGCTTTTATGATAGTTGGATCATTGGGTGATACATCTTCACGATCCACCACGCCATCGCCATCGGAGTCAAAAACATTTCCTGGATCTAGCGGAAATGGATCCGTCACATCGGGTTCACCATCGTTATCATCATCCGTATCTTGATTATTGCCTACACCATCTCCGTCAGTGTCTTCTGATTCGTTGCTGTCCAGAGGGAACGCATCAACATCATCAAAAACGCCGTCATTATCATCATCTGGATCAATGTGATCGGGTGAGCCATCTCCATCAAAATCATACAATGGATCGACAAGGATATTCTGATCAACCGAGAAAACACCATCTGTGACACTAACGATTGCGTCAAAAATGATCTCAGTTCCGTAAGCAGGTTCGTTCTTAAAAGTGATGCCACCATTTGAATCTATAGATAGTTCTGAGCCAGAAATGCTAAAAGTCAATGACTTACTGTCAGCATCGCGCGCATCAACATTACCAACTGCCGTCGGCTTTCCGGGGGCAACTATCGGCGTGAAAGAACTATCAGATAGAATTATCGGCGCCACATCATTTTCATCAGTAATTGTAATTGTAATATTTTGATATGTGGGATTTATTCCATCAGTAACAGTTATAGTAGCTTTATACTCATTCCGAAACTCAAAATCGGGTAACTCTAAAAAAGTTAAAAGGCCAGAGTTCTCAATGGCTAAATCATTTCCCGATACAGAAAATTCTAAGTTGCTACTATCGATATCTGAAGCACTTATAATTCCAACTGTAGAAGTATTTTCCTTTATTGAGAAATTCGGCGATGAGGTGAAGACAGCTGCTACATCATCAACATTTGTCACCGCGATTTGAATTCCTTTTATTGTTGTATTCTCACCATCAGTTGCTGAAACGACAGCTCTGTATGAACGTTTTGACTCATAATCAGGAGCGGATATAAAAAACATTTCACCCGTTGTTGAATTGATAACCAAATTATTATCAGTCGAACTGACTATCGAATAAGTCAACGCACCTCCATCAACATCAGTTGCACTAAGGATACCAACGGTCTTCTGATTCTCTGGCACACTAAAAAAATTCTTTGAGGTGAAATTAATATTAAATGTTGTCAAATCAGACAAATACGATTCTATTTCATCAGATCCTGAGCGATTGGCGCCAGAGGCGACAACATTATTAATAAGAGTTGTACCAGAAAGACCAAAAAGAAAACGAAGCGATAACAAACCATCTGTTAATGCGTCAATTTGCCCGTTCTCATCAATATCTAATTTATCACCTAATAATGCTAATCTCTGCTCAATCTCATCAGAAGACGAGAATTGAGCATCTTGACCAACCACACCGACGACGAGAGCATCACCGGAAAGCCCAAACATACTTCTAATAATCAATAATCCGTCAGTTAATGCATCAAACTCTCCATCTCCATCTACATCGAGAGTTAAATTTTGATTTTCTTTAGCATTAAGACCATAGGAAGGTTGATTTAAATTTATAAATAGAACAGGTAAGCATGCGAGAAGAAGCATGCCTTTAAAAATAAATTTAATAATCTTTTTAATCTTTTTTACCTTATATTTATAATTTTTATTGGTAAAGACATAAGCTTTTGGTGGAGCCTAGCGGGATCGAACCGCTGACCTCAACACTGCCAGTGTTGCGCTCTCCCAGCTGAGCTAAGGCCCCGATCAAAATCCACACCATAATATGAATGAGAAACATTCAAGTCAAGGTAATCTAAAATCTGTAAATTTAAGATTTTAATTCCAAATACTCTGCAAAAAACTGAGTGGACTGTAATTGTGACAATACCCCTATCACAGTAAGAGCATAATTTATTCGATCAATACTTTTCCTCTGGCCTAAAATAGAGATCGAATCCATAACAGAAATCGAGCTTGTTGTCCCCGCAATAGACACAAAGATAGGAGCTAAAAATTTCTTAAGCTTAAGTTGAAGACCATCCGCTATATTTTTTAATTCTTTAAAAATTGAGTCTCTGTTCCACTCATCAATTTCATCCAAACTCCAGATCGTAAATTGAAGAATTTTCATTATGGATATTTCATCCAGTCCTAGAGAATTAAAACTATCTCTGTTGATATCGAGCTTCTCAACAAACAAAAAATTAGTGACCTTTTCATAATCGGTCAATAATCGCATTCGCGGCTTCGCTAGAGGAATGAGTTTCTCGAGATCTTTTTCATTAGATATTATTTTTCTTAATCTTTTAGCTAAGTCATCAACGGATAATTCATCGCGTATCCACAAACCATTCAACCACTCAAGCTTGTTGACATCAAAAATAGGCCCCCCTAAGGAAATTCTATTTATATCAAAGACATTTAACATATCGTTAAGATTGAACTTTTCTCGCTCATCGGGCATTGACCAACCCATTCTGCCTAAGTAATTTAACAGAGCCTCAGGCAAAAAACCTTTGTCTTTATAATATAGAATACTAGTTGGATTTTTTCTTTTTGATAATTTTGATTTATCTGGATTTCTAAGTAATGGTAAGTGACAGAATTTTGGCACATCCCATCCAAAATACTGATAAAGCAAAATATGTTTTGGCGCAGAATTTATCCATTCTTCTCCTCGAATAATGTGGGTGATACCCATTAGATGATCATCAACAACATTTGCAAGGTGATATGTAGGCATACCATCTGCTTTCAGAAGCACCTGAATATCAATTTGATCCCAGTCGATCGAGATAGTGCCTCTTAACATATCTTCGAATTTACACATTCCCTTATCAGGTTTTTTCATTCGAACAACAAAAGGAGTATTATTTTCTTCCAAGCGCGCGATCTCGTCAGCACTCAAAGATAAGCACTTACCATCATATCCAGGAGTTTTTTTCTGGAGCACTTGACTCTTTCTCAACTCGGCAAGTCGCTCTGGAGTACAAAAACACTTAAACGCCTTACCTTGATCCAAAAGCTCCTGAACCTTTTCCTGATATATTGAAGATCGCTCGCTTTGGCGATACGGTCCATATGGGCCTGACTTATCCGGACCCTCTTCCCAATCAATTCCTAACCAATTGAGTGAGGATAGTATTTCATTCTCGGATTCAATAGTTGATCGCACTCGGTCTGTATCTTCAATTCTAAGAGTGAATGTCCCCTCATTTGCTTTGGCAAATAACATGTTGAACAAAGCGACATAGGCAGTTCCAACGTGAGGATCTCCTGTAGGAGAAGGTGCTATTCTCGTTCTTACCTTCATTTTGCTAAAGACCTTATATCCATATGCCTCACCAACTATCTCGTCTCATTCTTAAGGAGACAAAGACATCCTTGTCTGACGCATCAACTAAATCCAGATTAGAGCGGATCGTGGGACTATCAAGCCTCATAAAAGTATTAATTTTGCGCTCATCTCCAATTGTTATATGACTAGAACCAATGGTCGGGTCTTGCTCTTGCAAATTTACTAACCAGGCTGCCGCATCAGAATTGTTGGGTTCTATACTCAATGTAAATTTTAAGTTGTTTTCCAAATATTCGTGTCCTGGATAAACGATCACATCATCATGAAGCATACAAAACTGTTGCGAAATCGTTTGATATAGAGTCTCTGGATCACCACCATTTCTGCAATTGCCGACTCCCGCATTAAACAAAGCATCGCCAGCAATAATGGCGAATTGAGTATTTTTAACCAAAAGTAACAGAGATAAATGAGCAAACGTGTGTCCAGGTGTGTCTAAAACCTTAATCTGACTATCCAAATCTAAATTTATAATTTCGCCTGTCTTCAAAATTCGACTCAAGCCCGGAACTTTTCCCACACAATTTTTATGACTCCATACATCGCAACCATGCTGATCTATAAGTGCCTGATTTCCTTGTATATGATCAAAGTGTTCATGGGTATTGATAATTGTTTTGAGCGTAAGGGAATTTTTATCCAGAAAATCATTTATCAATTCGTCACTTAAAGGGTCAATGACAATAGCACTCGAATCATTAAGCTCTATTATGTAGTTCCAATTTCTCATGAAACTTGCTGTATATATCTGATGAACTTTCATTTTATAACCCCGAACTTATCAGTACTCATCTCGATCGAAATAAAACGAAGAGAGGTAATTGAAGTTAGATAATATTATACTTAATTATAAACTCTTAAGCTTAATGAATCAGAATTCGTGAAACTTTCTAAACAATTTTTAATCATTGCAACATTTATCTCGATTTCCTCATACTCGGTTGGAGAGTGGACTAACCGATATCCAAAAGTCGAAGGTCAGAGGCATCATATTTATTTGGAAAGTTATGAGTTTCCTATATTATCTTCAAATCCAAAATATCCTGCCGAATCAATAGATGGCAAACACCTCGCATTTTCAGCCCATGGTTATATCTGGATTATGGATCTCAATACAAACATCGCTACTCAATTAACTGATTCGGGATCAATTGATAGTAGGCCCAGGTGGTCAAATGATGGGAGAAAAATTACATTTGTCAGAGACAAAGGAACTGACACTGCTATAGTGGTGATGGATCTATTCAATAATGAAAGCACGGAAATTGACACACCCGCTATTGAACTGGACCCTGAGTTCTCTCCTGATGATAGCAATATACTATTTTCCTCAAGCAAAGCAGGCCAATTGGCAATTTGGAGCCATAATCTTGATACAAATAATCAAACTCAGTTAACTAATTTAAAAGGACATTCAAGAAATGTTAGATTTGGTCCTACTAAACAGAAAATCTATTTTAATCATCTGTCATGGCCCGAGCGACAGATAATCGCTTTTGATATTTCAAAACAATCGTTCGAAATTATAAAGACAGATAGCATTGCTGGTCAGCTTAGTTTTGATATTCATCCCAACAAAAAAATAATAAGTTATAACTGGGCAATTAATGATGACTTAAATCTTATTACAGCAGATTTAAATCAAATTGGTCTATATTCGAATTTAACCCCTGGTAAGTTTTACGCCCAAGATCCAAGCTGGAGTCGAGATGGAAAATCTATTTACTACACCGAGCCGAATTCAACTGGAGATTGGCAATTAAAAAAGATTTCTGTAGATGGAGGAAAATCAAACAATTTAGAGGTTAAGAAATGGCTTTGGAAAGAAGATAGACGCTCAATTTCTATAAAAACCAAAAAAGCCGGAGTATCAGTAGCGAGCCGACTTGCAATCATGGACTCAAATGGACATCCCATATTGAGTCCAACTAGCCCAAATTATTTCGACTCTCAAAATGGTTATTACTATTTTTACTCAGATGGAGAGGTTTTAGTTGATGTGCCAAGGGAGGAAATTTCAATCTTAGCCTCTGGTGGACTTACAACAATTGCTTCGCATACAAAATTAAACACACAGAATTCTGGTGAAACTATCATTAATCTTGAGGAGATTTGGAATCCTGAAAATTATGGATATAAATCTGCAGATTTCCATCTTCATCTAAATTATGACGGCCCATTTAGGCGAGTTGTAAAAGACATCGGCCCACTTATGGAAGGCGAGAATCTTGATATCGCAACTCCACAAGCTGCAAATTTACATAGTCGATTAATGGACAAAGAATTCAAAAATACTTCTCAGCGTTTACCATCTGGACGCTTAATAAAGTTTGCTCAAGAAATTCGTTCACATTTCCATGGCCACATTGGCGCAGTTGGGCCATCTGACTTTTACTATCCTTGGTATTGGGGTCCGGGGTATCCAGAATTGAGTGAGGGCAACAAATCAAATGCTGACGTTATATCTTTCATAAACTCGTATCCAGACAGCATTGCAACTTACGTGCATCCAATCGCATTGAACATTGATCCCTATGAATCTGATAGTGTGTCTAATATACCAATAGAATTTATACCCAATGCCATACTTCATGATGATGTCGGTCTAGAATTAGTCTGTGCATGGAGTGACGAACTGGGAACAACTAAATTATGGTACGGACTACTAAACGCTGGGTATCCAGTAGTTGCAATGGCAGGTACTGATATGTTTGTGGACTTTCAAAGAACTCCTGCTATCGGCAGCGCTAGAATTTACGCAAAACATTCATCTGAGAAGTTAGACTGGAGTAATTATATTAACGCAATTAAGAATGGAAATAGCTTCGTAACTAATGGGCCCATAATTGAGTTAACGCTAAATGATAAAATTGAACATGGGGGTATTGTTGAAGATGGAGTGCAGTCATTTTCGCTCAAACTCTCCTCAACTGTTTCGGTAGAAAATGCCGAAATCGTAATAAACGGAATAGTAGTAAAAAAGTTTCGAGGCGTTCAAGCTGGAGAGACAAGAGAATATGAAGGATCGATTGCGATACCAGAGGGGGGATGGGTGGCAGCAAGGGCCTATGGGGGCGAGACGGTATGGCCCTCGATGGATAGTTACCCATTTGCCCACACATCACCAATATGGATAAATTTTAAAGGTAGCACAGAGTCATCTTCGGAAAAAGAAGCAAAAGAGAAACTGGTTTTTGCGATGGAAACACTCGAAAAAATCGCAGTAGATAGATACGAAGATGAGAATATCTCTAATCTTTTAACTCAATTTTCTAAAGCTAAAGCAGCTCTATTAAATTAACTAACTTTTTCGAGTAGTAATCCGAGCTCTCGGATTCAAGGCCACTAAACTACAAAAGATCATTAAGAATAATGCGCTAATTACCATTGTGAGATTTAAACTAAAATCTATCGCAAAACCCATTATTCCATCAGCAACTGGAAGAAGACCCATCGACATGAGCATTAAAACACTCATAACTCTGCCTAAAAGACTTTCGGGCGTGATACGTTGCAGCCATGTTGTAAAATGGACATAAAAATATGTATCAAAACCGCCAGCTATAAAAAATAATAACATTGCCCACCAATAGGCCTTGTAAAAAACTATTAGCGCAAGTGTAGAGCCACTAAAAACGTAAGCCCAAAACATGTAAGGTATTAAATTTTTATCATCTGGTCCTTTTAAGTAACCAGCGCTAATGGCACCCAGAAATGCACCCATGCCATATGCTGCGGTCACCATGCCAAAAACGTAAGCACCCTCGACAAAGTTCTGCTTTGCCCAAACTGGAATCCCAACAAAAATCATCGGCATAAAGAAGAAATGAATTACCGCCATACCAATAAATCCTAATTTAACAGCTGGTATCGACGACACCCAGTTTACTGCTTGCTTGACCTCAGAAATCATTGAGATCGACTCATCAGAATCATCAGACTCATCCAGAGGCCTTACTTTCACGAGTAAGAGCGACAAAAACGATAAAGCAAAAGTCATCGCATCTACGTAAAAGGCCCTCGAAAGGCCGATTTTATCGTTTTCAAAACTACCCGTAACGCTCCCATCAACACCCTGCTGACTTGTTACTGATGATACTTCACCAGCTATTATAACTGCAGCCAAAACAGGTCCCACAGTCATTCCCAAATGTAGTGTCATTTGTATAATTGCATTCCCCGACTGTAATTCCTTTCTAGAAACAAGGCTTGGTAAGATTGACGTACTTGCAGGATAAAAGAACGCATCGGCAACTCCAAACGCAAATGCCATTATGAACACTGTTGGTATTTCAATGCTATCGATGCTTATCAAGTACGCTAGTGACAAAACTAATATCATGCGGATCAAATTCGAGGCCAACATAACAAACTTAGGACTAGTTCTATCGACTAGCGCACCGCCTGCAAGCATTAAAAAAGCTCGAGGAATTCCCTGTACGGCAAAAACTAGCCCTGTGAGGGCAGCACTATCGGTCATTTGTAATACAAGCCATGGAAAAGCGATCAAACTTATTTGATCACCTATAATTGATATGGTTTCTCCAAACCAAAATATGGAGAAATTCTTTTGACGAAATAATTTAAGCATTTTCCCCTCTTGTCTCAAAGAACAAGTCGTCGTTTGGTATTATTTGATTGCTTTCGGCTAATTATAAATGAAATAGGCTGATCAAACTGCACGAGCAACAGCATTAAAGTAGTAAAAGAAGATTTTTAAACTTAAAAGGTATTGCCGGATACCTATACAGGTATCCGGCAACCAAAGACTTTACTGCAAGTCAAACCTGTCAGCATTCATTACTTTAGACCACGCCGAAATAAAGTCATCAATAAACTTTTCATCAGAGTCATTTTCGGCATAAACCTCCACAATTGCACGAAGTTGAGAGTTTGACCCAAAGACTAGATCCGCTCTTGACGCTGAACGAACCTTTTCACCAGTCACTCTGTTCATTGCTTCAAAAGAATTTCCAGTTCCATTAGGCTTCCACTTTACCGACATATCTAACAGTGTCTTAAAATAATCATTGGATAAAGAATTGGCATTTTCAGTAAACAAACCATAACCATTTGCGCTTATGCCGAGTGATCGCATACCTCCGACAAGAACTGTCATTTCCGGTGCTGTCAATCCCAGAAGCTGAGCTTTATCCAACATAAACTCCTCTGGGGAAGTATTTAACCCTGTTTCATGATAGCTCCTGAAAGCATCAGATACAGGCTCCAAAACATCAAAAGATTCAACGTCTGTTTGCTCCTGTGAGGCGTCGCCTCTTCCTGCTGAAAAAGGTACTGACTTTCCTGAGGCCATTTCAATTCCAATATTTCCTGCAAGCACAATAATGTCTGCCATCGAGGCTCCAGTCTCAGATGCAATTGCCTCATATACTTCAAGAATCTTAGTCAACTGTTCTGGCTTATTAATTTTCCAACTTTTTTGAGGCTCCAAGCGGATGCGAGCTCCATTAGCACCACCTCGCATATCGGAGCCACGGTAAGTTGATGCACTCGCCCAAGCAGTCTCTACCATTTCTTGTAAGGAGAGCCCTGATTTAGTTATCTTATCTTTTACCTTCTCCAGGCTATAGTCTGAATTTCCAGCTGGAACCGGGTCTTGCCATATTAATTCTTCATTAGGCACTTCGGGGCCCAAATATCTTGTTTTGGGTCCCATATCTCTATGTAATAACTTAAACCACGCTCTGGCAAATGCATCAGCAAATTGGTCGGGATTCTGATGAAACCGTCTGGATATTTTTTCATAAGCCGGATCCATTCTTAATGCCATATCTGCCGTAGTCATCATTGTTGGAACGCGTTTAGCGGAATTTTCAGCATCTGGAGCCATATCCTCTTCTTTTTGATCGGTGGCATGCCAAATCCAAGCGCCGGCGGGACTCTTCGTGAGTTCCCACTCGTATCCGAAGAGAAGATCATAATAACCATTGTCCCAAGCAATCGGGTTTGCTGTCCATGCGCCCTCTATTCCGCTTGTGATTGTGTCACTGCCTGTTCCTTTTCCGAAGGAGTTAGTCCAACCGAAACCCATTTCTTCTAATGATGCCCCTTCAGGCTCGACGTTCACATTATCTTCAGCGCCAGCACCATGCGCTTTTCCAAATGTATGTCCGCCTGCGACAAGAGCAACAGTTTCTTCATCATTCATCGCCATCCTACCAAACGTTTCTCTTATGTCTCTCGCACTTGCTAATGGATCAGGATTGCCATCAGGCCCCTGGGGATTCACATAGATGAGGCCCATCTGAACTGCAGCAAGGGGGCTATCAAGCTCTCTATCACCCTTGTAGCGCTTGTTTTGCAACCACTCAGATTCCGCACCCCATAAGATATCTTCCTCTGGGCCCCAGATATCAGGCCTACCACCACTGTAACCAAAAGTTTTACCACCCATCGACTCAATAGCCACATTACCTGCAAGGATTAACAAATCAGCCCAGCTTATCTTCTTCCCATACTTTTGCTTTATGGGCCATAGAAGTCTTCGAGCTTTATCAAGGTTTCCGTTGTCCGGCCAGCTGTTCAGAGGCGCAAATCTTTGTGCACCCGTGCCTCCTCCTCCTCGACCATCGGTATTTCTATATGTACCCGCAGCATGCCAGGTCATTCTTATAAAGAAAGGACCATAATGACCATAGTCTGCCGGCCACCACTCTTGTGAGTCCGTCATTAGATCATTTAAATCTTTTTTCAATGCATCGTAGTCAATTTTTTTAAATTCTTCCCTGTAATCAAAGCCCATATCCATAGGATCGGACTTCCTATCGTGTTGATGTAAAATGCCCAAATTTAGTTGATTTGGCCACCAATCTTTATTTGAAGTACCCGTAGAGCTATGTGTGGTCATAGCGCCATGCATAACGGGGCATTTGTTCTCTTCTGACATAACCATTCCTCAATTAGCTATTTAGATTTTTGATACGGTTGTTATACGTAAATCTAAATCAAATTGATGATTTATTAAATAAAAAATTTAAATTTTTTAATCTTTTTGTATGGTGAAACTGTTAGGTAGTGCCGTGATAACTTTGCCATTACTAAAAGAGACAACTAAAGGCTCAGAGTGAAAGTTATATATAACGTAATTTAATGAGCCATTTTTCTCAAAAACGAGCGCTGCAGGGTAATCAGAGGCCAATTCACTCGAAACTTTTGGTTGACCTAACGTATCAAAAGTATGTAACCAATGATAAGTATGTGCCTTTGATTCGCCCGCCTCAGTATCATAATTCAAACCATATTCTGTAAAATCCTCGAGAGCTGAGGTTGCATCAGTCATTGCCCAGAGATTCCACCACAAATCTCGCCATTGATCATCGATTAATCCAGAGGGACGCAAATTAGACGATTCTGACAATCCTAACGCGACATAATCTCTCATGTAGCTTGAATATTGGCCTACGTGAAGGATTAGAGGATTAGAAGGCAATCCTTGTATACCTAAAATATGTGCATAAGCTCCACTAAACCAAGTGGCAAAGTCTGCACCGCTACTCCAAATAATTGAAGTTGTTATCTTATCGTAACCTTGAGGAAAATTATCATAGTCTCCTCCAAGATTGTTGTAACCATCAATGTTATTCCAATACTGCCAATACGCAGCAGCTGTAGAAGCATGCAAATATATTCCCTTATCAACTAAATCAGGTTTATTCATTATTAATCCATAAAGAATAATTGCACCATAAGCATTGGCAGCTTCAGAAGTCGACTCGTTATTATTACCCTGCAATGCATCAGCCCTTCCATCAGCCCATGAAAATCCATTTGCTTGATCAAAATTTCTAAACGAGGGAAACATTTCATCGTTATCATTGCCTGCAAAATCTCTAATTAATAACTCAATCATGGAACCAAAGTTTTCACTACTGCACCAATCGCGATCAACCCGGCAAATCTCTGAAGCAGCTCTGACGAAATATCCGTAATGAAAATGATGATCCGCAAGTCTCTGATGAGAACCATAAGCCTCCTCTATTCCAAGGAGTGTGTCCCATATCTCATCATAGACAAAATACTTTACTTCATCTAAATTGCCGTCCGTTTCTGCTGTAAACCAGTCTTCTAATTCAACTTTTAGCCAGGAAACGAGTCGATTTGCTTCTTGCTCCATATCAATGGATCTTGCGATAGCAGCTAATTCAGCAACCTTTCCATATGCTTTACCAGACCAATATGTATCAGTGCTATTTATCCAGGAACTTTCTCCATCATCGACGAAGTTTGTAACGAGGGATCTCAAAGTATCAAGATCCATTGAGTTCTCAATGGTTGGCATAAAAGGTAATACACCAACAAAGGGTATTTGGTAGTTAAAACTAGTAGTTTCTGCAAACCTTATTACCCCCCTGGCACTCCTAATTTTATAGGGTGAGAGTGCTTGAGCGGAATGCTTCCAATGCAGTGGATGCAATCCAGCAATTGTCTCCACAGGATTTCCATTTTGATCTTCATAGCTATGATTTACCGTTACGGAGTTGTTACTTTTATCGACTTCATAATCAATCAAAACCTGAGATACGACATTTCTGGCAGTATCCTCGAAAAATTTAATCATCTCTTGATCAGGAGTCCCAACTATATTGGGTAAATATGTCAGGGTATATTCTCTATTTGTGCTACCTACAGTAATCACATTTGAATCAATATTCGTCTTATCCAGAGCTCCATCACCATTTATTAAAAAGTTATTTCTTATTCCAGCAACATTTGTCCAAATTCCAAAACCAGTGGACGAATCATGAAATATCCCCTTCTCAGCGCCATCAGAAGCTTTAGTTTTAAGGACGAGGTCACCTCGATAAACACTGATAAAAATATAGGGAGAACCATGAATAAGAGTTGCATCCATGATATCAAGTTGATTTTCCCTCCATCTAACAGTCACTGATCCATCACTAAAATTTTCTAAAAATGCTTCCATGTTGGAATATTCAGAATTTGCAAGTGCAACGCCATCAAATACCTCAGCGAAGGGTTCGGGACCATTATATTGAGGGAAATTACCTAAAACCCGATATCCCCCAGGAAGACCCATAACACGCAGTCCTTTATTACTAACACGAGCTCTTATAGGGTCAGCAGTAAGATGGGCAGTGTCATTAACATTGCCAACTCTCATTTCTCCCCGAAAAGGAACAGATCCCCACCACTTATGAGTTGGAACATTTTTAGTCGATGCTGCGCCAACTACTTGAGGATAAACTTTAACTGGCGTTCCTGTCGGAATCTTAGTTGCTGCATTACAACCTGGAATCGCAGGTTCGACAACACCTGCATTATATATCCAGTTCCCATAATCAACTGCACAACGATAGCTCGATGGATTAATGACATCTGACACATTACCCTTGCCATATTGAAGTAAATTATATTCAATTTGAGGACCCTCTGGTTCATTATCTCCATCAGTATCTTCCCAACGGATATTATCGATTTGGAACACAGTATCAGTATACTGCGATGCCCAAATGACAATGCCTGTATCGATTGAGACTAAACTAAGCCCTGCATCAACAAGATCATCTACTTCAATTGACACTTCCTCCCAACCGTCTTGTCCTTTAACACCAAGTGATTGATCACCGGAGGTACATGGATACACACAATCAATCTTCATCGTGTAATTGCTATCACCACTTATTGTTTTGATATCAAACTTCACCTGTCCACCCGAATAAACCGGTAAATTTTGAGGATTAGCTGTTTTTATAAAAAAAATAGCCTGTTGTCCTGCAGAGCTATGCTCAATTTGAATGACTTGACCTCGATCTGGATCATCAACCAACTCCCAAGCTATATTAGGACAACCTTCTCCCCCATCGTTATTACAATTATCCCAACTAATTCCCGAGTCCGCTCCATTCAATCCTTCATCCCATGTTGGATCGACCGCACCATTGGTAAAGACATTTAATATCCGTGTTTTAGAACCAAGTACTCCGACTGTTCGACTAACTGAAGCACTATTATTAGAGGTATCGGTTGCCGTATAGGTGATGGTATAGGTGCCAGCAGCAGTTGTATCA
>CABXWC010000006.1:0-48074 GCA_902515855.1 uncultured SAR92 cluster bacterium | reverse complement strand
GAAACTTTTTTTGCCACAGTCACGCCCGCTGCAATTGCCAGATCCAAAAATTCCTCTGGAGTACTTCGAGACGGACAAGAGTGAACGTCGAGATCAACTAATAAGGCATTCTCGCCACTCTGTGGTCTTTCAAAAATTTGATCCGCGTAAGCTATAGTGTATAACCTTTTTAATACTCCAGGTCTTCATCATCGGAAGTAAGAGGCGATTTGACTGGCTTTGATGGCACTACCGTTGATATCGCATGCTTATAAACCAATTGGCTCACAGTATTTTTTAGAAGAATCACAAACTGATCGAAAGATTCTATTTGCCCCTGAAGTTTTATTCCATTGACCAAGAAAATAGATACTGGGATTCTTTCTTTTCTTAAAGCATTCAGGAATGGATCCTGAAGATTATGTCCTTTAGACATTTTCGAGCTCCTGCTAATAGGCGAAGTATTAAAGTAATGATCTGCAAGCTTTATAGTAACCTACAAACATTATTCTAACCGGCTTCACTACAATAGCAAGTGGTCCGATACTAATTTTGAAACTTTATTTTCAAGGTCTATACAAGTTAGCAATTCACCCTCCTCATCAATATCAAAGGTTTGCAAATTAGGCCATTTTCGAAGCCATGTTAACTGTCTCTTAGCCAAATTTTTCGTCGCGCGAATTCCAAGTTCAATTGCATCATCCAAATCTGAGTCACCTGCACACCAATCCCTAAGTTGTCGATAACCAACTGATCTGGATGCGGGTGTATTTAAATCAAGCTCTCCTCTAGCAAAAAGTTCTTTAACTTCGCCAAGTAACCCATGATCAATCATAGTGAAAAAACGTTCTTCGATGCGTCTATATAAAACTGATCGATCATTAACCATAAGACCAAGTTGCAAAACTGAATACTTTTCAGAGATCCCAGATTTATTAATCCCAGTTTGTAAAACAGATAATGGAGCTCCTGACTTGTAATAAACCTCCAAGGCTCTTTGAATTCTATTTGAGTGATTAGGATGTAACTTTTCCGCAGTCAAAGGATCTATTTTTTTTAAATGATTATGTAACGTTGGCCACCCATATTTTTCTGCTTTTTCTTCAATTATCTGTCTAAGGTCCAGATCAGCTTTAGGTAAGTCATTTATGCCAGATAACAAACTTTTGAAGTAAAGCATGGAGCCACCTACAAGGATGGGAACTCTCCCCTTAGAGATTACTTCCGATATCGCGCGCTTTGCGTCATCGATAAATTCAGAAACATTATATGATTCACTCGGATCTCTTAAGTTAATCAATCTATGGGGATGTTTATCAAGCATCTCTTTGCTTGGTTTCGCAGATCCAATATCAAATCCTCGATATACTTGGGATGAATCGACACTTATTATCTCTAATGGAAATTTGCTTTTTAAACGAAGAGTTAATTCTGTTTTTCCCGAAGCAGTCGGCCCCATTAAAAAAATCACTTTGTCAGTTATTCTTTTAATGCTCAATCTTACTTGCCTCGCTTAAATAAACTATCCAATTCCTCCTGAGTGTACTTTACCCAAGTAGGTCTTCCATGGTTGCACTGGTCACTGTTAGGTGTTGCTTCCATATCTCTCAACAGGGCATTCATCTCATCAATAGTCAATTTTCTGTTTGCTCGCACCGAGCTGTGACAAGCCATCGTGGACAAGGTATCAAAAATATGGCTCTCAATTTTGTAAGTTCTATCATGCGCTTGAATATCTGAGATAACATCTCTAATAAGTTGTTCAGAATCACCGTTAATTAATAAAGATGGTATTTCTCTTATAACTAGTTGTCGCTCCCCAATCCTATCAATCAAAAATCCGAAGCGCATTATGTCCTCTGTGTGTTTCTGAAATATTTCAATTTCAGAGACGCTTAATTCAATTGTCTTTGGAATTAAAAGACTCTGAGAACTCAATCGACTTGTTTCATAACTCTTCTTTAACTTTTCATAAACCACACGCTCGTGTGCAGCATGCATATCGACAATAACCAGTCCAGTATCACTCTCGGCTAGTATAAAAACACCATAAATTTGAGCAATCGCTTGTCCAAGATAGTTATCTTCACCAACAGCATATTGATTTTCGCCTACTTCAACAACAGAGGTCTGCCTATCAAAAGATCCTTGATTAAAAATATCTAATTCAGGTTTAGTTATACCAAAGTTAGTGCTGTTTATATTTGGGTAATTAGGAACACTATGATTTTTGTCTGCTTGACCAGAATATATATTATCTAAATTTCTGTCCCTAGCCTTCATATTGGAGGCAAGTACTCCAGCTATTTCTGCAGAGACATATCGATAGACAAAGTTATTATCTTGAAATCGCACTTCTTGTTTGGTCGGATGCACATTGATATCAAGTTTCTCTGCTGGGATTTTGAGATGTAAAACAAAGCATGGCTGTCTTCCGTGGTACATCAAATCACTGTACGCGCGCCTCACCGCGTGAGAAATTATTTTATCTTTAACAGGACGACCATTGATGAAAATATATTGAAGGTCACTTTGACTTCTTGAGAATGACGGTAATCCTAACCACCCAGACAAAAAATATCCTGCATTTTCACTCTGGATATAGAAAGCTTGCTCCATAAATGGCCTTCCACAAAGGGCTGCTACTCGTCGCTCTTTTTCAATCTGATTTTCCGCTTTGTTTAAGGAATATTTTTGCTTCTTATTATGTGAAAGAGTAAATCCAACATCCATATTTACCAATGCAAGAAACTTCACACACTCTTCAATTTTTTTAAACTCAGTGTTCTCTGACTTCAGAAATTTTCGCCTAGCGGGAGTATTATAAAAGAGATCATGGACAGTCACAGAAGTACCTGTTGGATGTGCCGCTGGCATAATTTCAGATGGCAATCCTTCATCAGAGGGAGTTAAGGAGTAGGCATTATTTTGATCTAATGCTGAAACCATTGTTAGTCGGGAAACGGACGCAATACTTGCCAGAGCCTCGCCTCTAAAACCCAAAGTATGCAAAGCATTTAAATCATTGAAACCATCTATTTTACTTGTTGCATGTCGTTGTATTGCTAAAGATAAATCACTCTTACTTATACCACTCCCATTATCTCTAACTTTTATAGTTTTTATTCCACCTGACTCTATATCTACTTCAATCGCATCCGCACCTGAATCGATACTGTTTTCACAAAGCTCTTTGACTACAGATGCGGGTCGTTCAATTACCTCACCAGCTGCAATCTGATTCACTAAATTATCATGTAAGACTTTAATACTTTTCATTTCTTAAACCACTTTCCAACAACAATCGAACTTCTATGGAACTGCCAATTTTTGACCTACTGAAATTGTAGATGAGGATAAATTATTGCTACGCATAATAGCTTTTGTAGTCGTTTTATTCTTGAGCGCAATTTCAGAGAGCGTATCACCTCTTTTTACAATGTACACCGTTTTTGGTTGCTTAGTACCTTGCCCATGGATAGTCAATCTCTGTCCAACAATGATAATATTACTGGACAAGTTATTCTGAGATCGCAATTCAGCCAAGGAAATATTCCATGATTGAGCTATTTCAGATAGCGTATCCCCATTTTTCACCACATATATTTCTTTGATTTTATTTTCGTTCTCCCTAGGAAATTTTATATTCTGCCCGACGACTAGTTTTGAACTTTTCAAACCATTAAATCTTAGTAAATCATCCATCTTGATTCCATAATCAACCGCAATTTGCGACAAGGTGTCGCCGGATTTCACCTCATATTCATAGAGCTCATAATCCAAAGCTTTGGGCTTTAGTGCACCATATGGCGTATTGTTTACATGAAAATCCCTAACCCCAAAATAAATTGCTTTTGCTAATTTATTTTGATAACTCTCATCTGCAAGCTTCCTAGATTCAGCAGGGTTCGAAATGAAACCTGTTTCAATTAACAGAGATGGAATGTCGGGTGATTTCAAAACAAGAAAGGATGCTCGTTCCACCTTTTTTTTATGCATACGGCGAGCAACCCTACTCAATCTCGCAACTACATCAGCACCAGCTTCAAGACTCATTTCAAGAGTTTTATCCATGGTTAAATCCAGTAAAATCTGATCAACTCCCTCTTCCTGTTTATCTATCTCAATAATTGTTGATCCTTGATTCAAATCTCTACGAATTTCTTCCTCAGACAAGAATTTACCGACCTCACTCTCAGAGCCTTCCGTTGACAAAACATAAACAGATGCACCATTTGCTCTCGAGTCGGGGAAGGCATCAGCATGAATAGATACAAAGAAATCCGCTCTTTTATCGAAAGCAAGCCTACTTCTTTTTCGATGATCAAGAAAATAATCTCCATCTCTAGTTAAAAATCCATCGAAGGATGGATCTTGATCAAACAATCTTTCGATTTTTTTGGAAATACTAAGTACTATATGTTTTTCCTGAATTTTCCCAGGACCAAGTGCTCCAGGATCTTTTCCTCCGTGTCCTGCATCAATCGCAATTAATATTTTTCGTTTGGAGGTCTTATCAGTTTTAGAAATCCTTTCCTCGTTGACCGGTGCTTTAAAAAAATCAATTACAAATCTAGTCTTCTCTGAACCCGCCGAGTTTAGCAAAAAGTGCTGGAACCTCATTGCATCCTTAAGGTCAAGAACTAATCGCAAATCGCCAAATTTCTTTTTTGAGGTGCGAATTTTTAATATATTAGTGCCAGAGATATCGAGATTTGAAAGATTTGTAGAGAGATCGGATTTCGCAAAATCGATAACCAAACGGGCGGGCTCAGCCAGCTCAATGACTTTATAAGTTACATTATTTTTAAATTCAAATACAAAACGAGTCGCCTTATCTGAATCTGACATTCTGGCAGCGGTTAAAAAATTATCGCCAAAAACCCCTTCACTTAAGATTAAGAATATAGAGATTATAAATGTCTGTAATTTAATAAAATTCAAAGGATATCCAATCAAGTAATAAGTTTATTATTAAATTAATTTATTCAGTGTTATGTCTCCTGACTCTGACATCGAGTTGAAGGTCAAATTCCGAGTATTTCCTACCGTCATAAATTTAATTTCTAAATCAATACCTAGCTCAACAGTTGAAATTTGCTCTGGCCACTCAATGAGAATTAAATCCGAAACATCAAAATATTCATGGAATCCAAAAAACTGAAGTTCCTCTGGATCTTTCACTCTGTACATATCAAAGTGAGCTACCCTAAGTGAGTTAATTTCATATATCTCTACGATTGAAAAAGTTGGACTTTTAACATGGCCGGAGTGGCCAAGCTGATTCAGTATACCCCTGGCGAGCGTGGTCTTCCCTGCACCCAAATCACCTGCAAGAGTAATTACAATCGGATAATTTAGAGCCTTCGCAATTCTCTTTCCAAGACATACCATTTCAACCTCACTCTCCGCACAAAGCTGCAATGTTATTTTGCTCAAGTTGTATCCTTTCAATAAAACTATATTTTAGTAATTTAATTGCTGACCATTAATTATTCGACGCATATAAGCTAACAAATCAGTCGCTATTAAACCCTTGTCGGCATGTTCATGCAATGCCATGTCTGATGCATAGCTATGAATTGATACACCAATCTCCGCTGCCTCCTGTATACTTTTTCCCTGCGCTACCAATCCACCAATAACACCACTTAATAAATCACCAGATCCAGCAGTCGCGAGTGAAGCATTTCCATATGGACATACGAATAACTCGTGAGTATGAATTGAGGATAGAACCGATCCTGGACCTTTGAGCAAAACAACGCCTCCAAATACACTTTGCAACTTATTAACCGCCTCATATCTGTTTTCTTCAACATCACTTGCCGAGCAGCCAAGTAATTTCGCAGCCTCTCCGGTATGCGGCGTTATAATAATTTCCTTTGCTTTGTAATTAAAAGTTAACTCCTTTTCCGCAATCAAAGATAAAGCGTCAGCATCTAAAATAATTGGTACATCAGCATCCATAAAAATCCTTAACATCTTTTTTGACCACGGAGATTTCCCCAGCCCAGGACCTATTACAATAGCTGTTGCTCTAGCAATTAATCGTCTAGCTTCATGAATTGTGGTTATGCCATTTACAAGACACTCGGGATTTCTGACAAGACAAGCAATCATATGGTCGGGGCGAGTTACTATCCTTGTAAGACCTGTCCCAATTCTCATCGAACCCTCTGCGGAGATAATCGGAGCGCCACCCATTCCAAAATCGCCACCAACTATCACACATAATCCAGCATCATACTTGTGAAAGTTGGCACGTTTCTTTGGTAGATTTTCAATCGCCTGATCTATATCTAGTACTTCTCCAAAAGTTTCTACATTAGGATAGCCACACAAGTCAATACCAAGATTATCAACGACCAACTCTCCAAGATACTCTTTTGCCTTTCCTGATAACAGTCCAGGTTTCAAAGCAATCAAGCAAACAGTGAGATCTGCTTTAACAGCAACCGATGGGATATGTCCAGTGTTTGCGACAATTCCGGATGGAAGGTCAATGGAGATAACTGGAGCGCCTTGTTGATTGACAAATTTTATAATTTCTTGAATGTCATCTCTAACTGCACCAGTCAGACCACTACCTACTAGCGCATCTATTATTATCCCTTTATCAAGAAGATAAGAATTATTGAAGGGTTTAGGAGTAATATTAAGCTCTAAACATTTTCGTCTTGCTTTCTCCGCAAGTGATGACCTTTTCTTAACATTTGTTTCCTCAATAATTGTTACAGAAATATCCATCTCGTAACCGATTAAAGCGCAAAGATAACCATCTGCTCCATTATTCGAGTGACCACAAAAAATATACAATTTTTCTGGTTTGCTAAACTTTTTTATCAAATTTTGGATTACAGATTTTGCTGCACGTTCCATCAAAATTAGTTGCTGATCAATGTCAGATCTACAATAAGTTTGTTCGATTATTTTAATCTGTTCAGTTTTAAAGATTTTATTATTTTTTTCCATGAATAATCTCTAGTAAAATTGTGAATTCAAAGCCATAAGTGTTGGTAATAATGCCAGAATTTGACCAAAACAATATAGACCTAGATCAGCTTGCTGCAAATATTAAACATTGGGGAGGGAATCTTGGTTTCCAGAGGGTTTCTATAATAGCACCAGACATGAAGTATGCATCTGAGAAATTAAAGACATGGTTAGATAATAAATATCATGGTTCGATGGATTGGATGGCGAAACACGAAGAAAAGAGGTGTACACCAGAAAAGCTGGTTTTAGGGACGATTCGTGTTATATCAGTGAGAATGAACTATCTATCTGACCCTAATATGATTGCTACTTTAAAAGATGACAATAAAGCCTACATCTCAAGATATGCGCTGGGAAAGGATTACCATAAAATTATAAGAAAAAGGTTGAGTAGCCTAACCAAAAGAATTGCAGAAGAGATACCCAAAGAGCAATTCAATCATAGACCATTTGTCGATAGCGCTCCGGTTCTCGAAAAACCTTTAGCTGAACAAGCAGGATTAGGTTGGATCGGTAAAAATACGTTACTTATCGACAAATCAGTTGGATCGTGGTTTTTTCTTGGAGAAATATACACATCTATCCCTTTGCCAGTTGATAACGCAAAAGAAGCCAATCTTTGTGGCAAATGCAAAGCTTGTATGAATGTGTGCCCAACAAATGCATTTCCAGAACCATATGTTTTGGACGCAAAAAAGTGTATTTCTTATCAAACTATAGAGAATAAAGGGATTATTCCCAAAGAATTACGCGCGCCAATGGGAAATCGTGTTTTTGGTTGTGATGACTGTCAAATTTGGTGTCCATGGAATAGAGATCCCGCAATAACATCTGAGGAACTATTCCAGCCCCGTCATAAGCTTGATAATACCTCACTACTAGAACTTTTTAACTGGAGTGAATCAGAATTTCAAGAAAAAACTTTAGGGTCGCCAATAAGAAGAATTGGTTACGAAAGGTGGTTGCGAAACCTCGCGATTGGTTTGGGTAACGCGCCCGGGTGCTCAAATATAGTAAAAAGCCTTAAAGCAAGAATGGTTAATAGCTCAGAGATGCTTAAAGAGCACCTTCACTGGGCATTAGAAGAACAAAATCGCAAACTTAACAATTGAAAATATTTTTTCGATAATACGCTAATTCTGCTATTGATTCGTAGATGTCATCAAGAGCTAAATGAGCTCCTTTCTTGTTAAATCCAGATTCAATTTCTGGAGTCCACCTTTTGGCGAGTTCTTTTAATGTGCTTACATCAATGTTTCTGTAATGAAAAATCGACTCTAACTCGGGCATATATTTTATCAAGAACCTTCTATCTAAGGATATTGAGTTTCCACACATCGGCGATTCGCCTTTTTTTACCCACTTTAATAAAAATTCGATAGTCGATTGCATCGCCTGAGATTCGTCAATATCACTTTGTCTCACTCGATCTATTAAGCCTGATCGACCGTGTTGATCAGTATTCCAATCATCCATACTATCAAGAAGTGAATCAGGTTGTTTGATGGCAATTGACGGGCCCTCAGCTAAGATATTTAAGTTGGAATCGGTCACGACAGTCGCAATTTCTATAATGCGCTCTTTCTCAGGAATCAGGCCCGTCATTTCAAGATCAATCCATACCAAGTTCATCGGTTATCCCTTTGCGTGAGAAATGGTTAAATAAAAGACTATCATAGCCTATGCTGATCCAGAATCGTAGGCTACTCGATTAATAGACTTTTTACCTTTGTTTCACCGGCTATTTCTGAAAAAAATTTCAGTCTAGGTAGATAGTCCAGATGCAGCGCAATTAGATTTGAATGTTCTCTTAGACAGGCAGAAATCCACAACAGTAAAACCAATATTATGAAGTTAATAAAAGAAAAGGTATATCTGTGAACATTAAAATTAATTACTATAAATGAGATGAAACATTGGGATTCACCAAAATTTCAGCGAGACTGCCGAACTTTTAAAATATAAGATGGGTCATCGGTGATCAGACAAACTTTAGAGAATCAGTTAAAGCAACAATAGAGAGGAATGAAAATAATATAAAATGAGTGGAATTTTTATACGCTTTATTAGGCGACTTATTGTATCCATTCAGGAAATTCTTCCAAAAAGAGTTCTATCAAAATTAGTTCAAAAGGTTGCCGAAAGTGAAACACGAATAGTTAAAAACACCCTTATAAAGCTAGCTATCGCATATTTTAAAATTAATATTAATGAAGCAATTAGCCCTAACATTTCAAGTTACAAAACGTTTAATCACTTTTTTACCAGGCAGTTAAGAGATGGAGTCCGTCCCATCGATGAGCGCCAAAATAGTGTGTGCTCGCCCGCAGATGGCACGATAACGCAATTTGGAGTAATAAATTCAACTGAAATAATGCAGGCAAAAAATATAAATTACAGCCTAAAAAAACTTACTCAAGACACTGATATGACCAATAGATATATAAATGGTAATTTTTTTACTATTTATCTGTCACCCAAAGACTACCACCGAGTCCATATTCCATTTAAAGCAAAAATTGTTTCTCATCATTTTGTGCCGGGAGAACTTTATTCAGTAAATAAAAATAGTGTTGACCACATATCGGAAATTTATAATAAAAATGAAAGATTGATTTGCGAGTTTGTCTCTAAAGATTTAGGCTATTTTTCAGTTATTTTTATAGGCGCTTTTCTAGTTTCGGGAATTGAAACAGTGTGGAAATGCCATCACGATTATGAAAAAACTAAAGGAAGCCGAATTGATTTATCAGAAACCCAGATGGAATTTGAGAAGGGAGAAGAGCTCGGGACATTTAAATACGGATCTACCATAATTTTGCTATTTCAAAATAACAAAATTGCTCCATTAGAAAAGTTTCATTCACCTGGAAATAATATTCAAGTTGGCAAAAGAATAACAACAACTACCAATTCGACTTCTGTGTAAAATCATGAACCGCCATTATCATCTCATTAACATTTTCAGGTTTTACGTCTGGTGTAATTCCATGGCCAAGATTAAAAATATGTCCGGGATAAGAGCCAAAGCTTTCCATTATTTTTGATACCTCACTTCGAATTATTCTCTTATCAGATAAGAGAACACTAGGATCTAAATTGCCCTGTATTGATACAACATTCCCAACCTTTTTTCTGGCAATTCCAATATCTGTTGTCCAATCAATTCCAATACAGTCACAATTTGTGTCGGCAATATCTGAAATCCATTGGCCACCTCCTTTGGTATATAAAATAATTGGAATGTTGTCCCCATGCAGGTCCTTTATACCTTTGATAGTTTGACTCATATAACTCAGCGAAAACTCAAAATAACTATCATGACTTAACAGGCCGCCCCAAGAATCAAATATTTGAACCACTTGAACACCATGCTCAATCTGGGCATTTAGATAATCTATAACACACGTTGTGATCTTCTGAAGAAGCAAATGTAGCAGCGCTGGATCTTGATAGCGCATCGCTTTCGCTTTTGGAAAATTTTTACTCCCTTGTCCCTCAATCATATATGCAGCAAGGGTCCATGGACTTCCTGAGAAACCGATTAGGGGCAATTGATTATTAAGCTCATATCTGATCAATGAAACAGCTTCGAGCACATAAGAGAGATCTTTACGTATACTTATTTGTGGTAACTTTTCTACATCCGCATAATTCTTAATGGTCTTCCTAAACTTTGGTCCTTCCCCCGTTTCAAAATACAAACCCAAACCCATTGCATCTGGAATTGTAAGTATGTCAGAGAATAATATTGCCGCATCTAATTCAAAGCGTTTAAGCGGCTGGAGCGCAACCTCGCAACATAGCTGCTTATTTTTACACAAAGAGAGAAAATCACCGGCTTTTCCCCTTGTAATTCTATATTCAGGAAGATACCTGCCTGCCTGACGCATAATCCATATTGGAGTTCTATCAACACTTTCTCGCTTAAGGGCTCTAAGAAACCTATCATTTTTAATCTCACTCATTTATTGGTATCACAGAATTGAAAGATTTCAATATACGTCTCTTAAATAACGTTTTTCTCTCTTGAGATTATTAACATAAAGGTCTGCTTTCTCAGATGTCATATTCCCCTCAGTCGAAATAATATCACGTAACGCTGAGTCAACATCTTTAGCCATCTTTGTTGCGTCGCCGCAAACATAAAAATGAGCTCCTCGCTCCAGCCACATAAAAAATTCTTTACCATTCTCGCGCATTCGATCTTGAACATATACCTTCTCTTCTTGATCTCTTGAAAAAGCCAGATCGAGCTTAGTGAGAAGGCCAGAATTCTTTTTCTCTAAAAATTCCTCCTCATATGCGAAGTCAAACTGTCTGGTTTGGTCCCCAAAAAATAACCAATTCTCTCCTGGAGCTTTGCTCATCTCTCGTTCATCTAAAAATGCTCTAAAAGGCGCAATACCAGTCCCAGGGCCAACCATAATCATAGGTGTTTGACCATCTTCTGGAACTCTGAACGATTTATTGGGAGACACAAACATTTTGACAGATTTACTTTCTATTACTCTGTCTGATAAGTAGGACGAACACACACCTAAATGAGTTCTGTCGTTATTATTCCATCTAACCGCAGATATTGTCATGTGAATAGAGTCAGGATATTTCTTTGGACTCGAGGAGATTGAATATGCTCTATGCTGCAAAGACTTTAAATTTGACAAGATATCGTCAATATTAAATTGATAATTCGGATCAATAGTTAAAAGATCTAGAATATCTTTACCCCATAGATACTCTGACAATATGTCTTTATTTGCACTTTTAACTACTGATGTTAGTTCCTTGTCGCCTATCTTGTCTTCAATATATGCGACTAAATTCTTAGAGGGAGTAGATATTTCATAGCTTGACGTAAATAGTGACTCAATTGATTCATTCTTGTTCTCTGGTATGAAAGAACTCTTCACACCGAGACGAGTAATAATTGATCGAACCAAATCTGGAGCGTTTACAGGTATGATATTTATTACATCGCCCGCTTCATATTGAATTCCACTATCTGATATATCTACTTCAAAATGCCTTATCTCCTTACCTGAGCCCGATTTAGAGAGTAATTTATTGGTTGATAAAACAGCCGGGAAAGGATTCTTTCGGTTCCATGAACTTTTTTTTGCTTTCACATCCAGCGGCAACTCTGACCTATTAGATCCATTCCCTAACATCGGCATAATATTGTTGATCCACGATGACGCTACTTCTTCATAATCAACATCACAATCTTGTCTTTTTATAATTCTTGATGCTCCTAACTGCTCTAACCTCATATCAATCAACTTTCCAGCTTGGCAAAACTCATCGTAACCGGTATCGCCAAGTGCTAGTACACCAAACTTCATATTAGGGAGCTTCGGCATATCCGAGTTACTGAGATCTTTCCAAAAAAGTTCAGCGTTATCTGGCATATCGCCCTCACCATATGTTGCGATAGTAAAAATAACATTCTTCATATTGGCAAAGTTACTTATATCGATCTCATCTAAACCTTGAACTTTTGCTTCAATCCCAAAGTTTTGCGCTGCATCCGCCGTCTCACTGGCAAGTGTCTCAGCATTACCGGTTTGCGTGCCATAAAGGATATTCAGTAGTTTATTCGGATCTTTATCAGCTATCTCTGCAGCCTCATCCACAGAAGTTTGAGCGGCTTGGATACCCGCTAAAAACCCTGATAACCAAGACTTTTGATCATCAGAAAACGGAGCATCTTTCGGAAATTTTGGTGTTTTCATATTTGATAGACCCAGTCATCCAGTACTTAATAGTGTATCAGTGATAATGCTTTTCGAAAAAAGTTCTTCGAAGTCAGGGATCTCTCCCAGTTGAGCCTGATTCTTCCGATCTTGTCGTAAAATCCAAGAATATGTTCCAATGCTATCCATAGACAAACAATTGCGAAGATTCAATGCCTGTTTAAAGTCTCTCAATCTCTTGTCAGCAATCAGAACCGCCAGCTGCTCTGAGCTGTAGTCCATTATTGCTTTCTTCGCAAATTTTAATAACCCATTCATCAAGCTATGATCTTCGGTCAAAATTAAGTTTCTTGTTACCTTGTTTATCAGGTCAGTATTTTTCTTTTGCGATGGATATTTCTTTTGCGATATTTTTTGTGCGAAATCAAGAACAAAATAGCTATTGAGTAATTGATGGTCGTGATCGCGTCGTAAAGAGGAATCAGGAGCATGACCACCTAGAATAAGAGTGCCCGATCGCCAACATTTTTTTAATTTATTAATTTGATATCCGACTAGAGACACGGACAATTCCTCTATAAGCTCTTTCTGCGTCTTCTCTGCCAATATTTCATTTGAGTCTTGATACTGCTTGAGAGCCTTTGGAGTGAGGACCGCAAAAAATCTCTTTTGCGCGTCCCAATTAGAAATAATTTCATAAGCCTTGGATGAGCCAGTGGCTTGAATATGCAAATGAAGCATTGTCTCAATCGCAATGGAGTGAATTTCTGAAGTAAAGGTGTCATCTTCCAAGTAAGCCAAATCAACTGACTCATTACTCATATTTTTTCGGCATGATTTATTAGGATCAAATTGATATACAAAACCACCTGACATTCCATTACCCATGCCTTTACTAAAACCTCCAAGGTTCATGATGGTCCCATTTGTCATATACTCTGCACAAAACTCCCCAACACCTTCAACAACTGCAGATGCACCCGAGTTTCTGACAGCGAAACGGTCGCCAGCCTCTCCTTGAAAAAACATCCTGCCACCGGTCGCTCCAAACAGAGCAAAATTGCCCACAAGAACATTTTTCTTAATAATACCGTGTGACTTGGGTGATTTAATAACAATCGTGCCTCCACATGCGCCTTTGCCAACACCATCATTACATGTGCCTTCATGCTCTAACATCATCCCATCGTTACACAAAAGTCCATAAGACTGACCCGCAGCCCCAAATGTCTTTATATTGATCGCGTTAGAGTGTAGGAATTTTCTTCCTCTTGCATCAACATATGCCCCTAGTATGAGTTTTTCTTTGTATTCGTAATTAAGCATCCGCTCAATATCTACAGCAACCTGGCCTCCCACGCTTTTATTGCAGTTGGTAAGGGCATCTGCATGAGAAATTTTGACTTGATGATTATTTTCTTCAAAAATGCTTTTCTTTATCTTTCTTATAAACTTGTCGTCCAGATAATAGTTGCTCTTCAAATAAATCGGCTTATCTACTATATGCTCTTTCACATTGGCCAACATCGCTCGAACGTCAAGCTGACCTACTGAGGCTGGATGGTCCAATAGATGCAGCAAATCAACCTTTCCTCGCGCCTCACGAAGTGATTTGATTCCAAGATCTGCCAAAATCTCCCTTACTTCATGCGCGACATTCAAGAAGTATTGTCCTAAAGCTCTGGGATCACCATCAAACACCTCAGGATTTGTCGTCAACCCGGCTGGGCATTTAACATTACAATTTTTAGCCATCACACATTTGAGCATCATTAACGCAGTAGTCCCGAATTCGAAGCTATCGGCCCCCAGCAATGCAGATTTAACGACATCTGAACCAGTTTGATGCGCGCCTGAGCACCGTAAAATAACCTTTTCTCTTAGTCCATTTATTAGAAGAGCTTGATGTACCTCAGCTATTCCTATCTCAGCAGCCCTTCCTGTATATTTAAGAGAGGTAACCGAGGCAGCCCCCGTGCCTCCAGTATTCCCAGCAACATTAATGATATCTGCGCCAGCTTTTGCAACTCCA
Organism: uncultured SAR92 cluster bacterium; assembly: GCA_902515855.1. GTDB lineage: Bacteria > Pseudomonadota > Gammaproteobacteria > Pseudomonadales > Porticoccaceae > AAA300-D14. The sequence goes on along the minus strand of CABXWC010000006.1, from coordinate 33,368 downwards.
ACCGCTATGGTGCCGATTCCATGCGACGAAACAAGCTTTACAATTACCCTCACTCTAGCTGCCTTCGCGTCATGGATTAATTGCGCTAAGTCCTCAATAGAATAAGTGTCATGATGAGGTGGCGGGGAAATCAACTCTACTCCCGGGATACCGCCACGGGCAGCTGCAATTTCAACATTCACCTTTGGGGCTGGTAATTGGCCACCTTCACCTGGCTTTGCCCCTTGACCTATCTTTATCTCAACTTCTTCAATCATCGGATCAGCAAGGTAGCCGGCCCAAACACCGAACCTACCAGATGCAAATTGCTTGATCTTCGATGCTCGGATTGTTCCATATCGAGTGAAATGCTCTCCACCCTCTCCACAGTTCGACATTCCACCCACCATATTAATACCGTGAGCTACAGCCTCATGTGCCGAGGCAACCAGCGCTCCATGACTCATTGCACCGGAAGATAGAGTTGATGTTATCTCTGATGCTGGCTGAACTTGCTCTAAACATATTTTGTCTGGAGCGCTCAACAATCTATCGAGGTAACTAGCTGCATTGCCCACTGCTTCCATCCAAAGCTTATTGCTACGAATATCAGACATCACGATCTCAACACCAAATCTATCAATAAATGATTTTTCCAATTCAACCAGACGTTTGTCATCAGCATCGCTTTTGTCAGATAAGTCGAGCTCATAATTACCATTCAGTAATTTTTTGCATTTGACCCCACGCACCAAAAAGTTATTGTTCCCGTGACGATTAAATAACATCATGCTTTGACGAAATGCGTTAGCTGAGTTAATCGAAGTCACATCAATTGGGAACGCAAGAACATCTCGGAGAGCAGCCGGCCTTCTTGTTCGCTCTTCCGTCATCATTTGAGTGAATTTTCTATATCCCGGGGTGATCTTGAACTTATCGATCTTGTCCTTGGAAACGTAATCGAAACTACTATTGATGTAACCCTCATCAGATATACCAAATGCACTCTCCATTCTGTTGAGTGTTAGCAATCGAAACTGATCATTTAATTCATGATCGCTTTCCTTATCTATTCTTAATGGTTCTTCTGTCAGATCCACAAATCCTCGAACAGCTGATACTCCATAAGAATGCCCAGCTCCCTCACTCCGCTCCTTAAATAAACCCAAAATCGGAATATCGTCAGCGACTTCGCAATCTGAGGCCTTAAAGTGCCAATCAGCAGCAGTCTGAGCTACTTGAGAAAAACCTACGCCACCGCATGGCGAGTGCATATTAGGAAAATAAGTAGAAAAGACATCATCTTTAGTGTCCAAAAAGTTAGGTTCAAAAAATTCTCCGCCGCAATAACTTTCAACCGTGCATAAGCCAACTTTCCCCATTGTTTTCATGAGTGCTTTTGAAGCCGCATACGAAAATTTTTCAAATGCCTTGTGACTGTTGGGACCAAACTTTTCTTCAGCTCGCATGTGAATGCTTACCGGACAAACTGCAGATGCTCCAAATCCAAGCACACAGGCAATATGATGAGAAGATGAAATTTGACCACTTTCTACGATAACTGATACTTTAAATCTTAAACCCGCCTCTATGAGCCTCTGATTTACTGCGGAGACCATTACTATTAAGGGAATACATGCATGTTGTCTGCTAACTTCCCTATCACTTAAAATTACTATCCCTCCAATATCTCTGGAAAATTTTTCAACTTTATCGCATACACTGTCTATCGCACATTTGAGCTGGTTTGCATTTTGATCTACGTTATCAGAAACGGGGTCAAATAGGATGGAAAAGACTGATACAGGAACCTCTTCCTGATTCTTTATCAATGAACACTTCTCAAAACTGAGAATAGGTGAATCAACCACAATTTGTTTGGTTGAAACATCAGTGTTTGCCGGTTTGGCACCGAGAGCTACTCTCAAAGTCATTCCGTCAGATTCTCGAATCGAATCCAATGGTGGATTAGTCACTTGAGCAAACATTTGAGAGAAGTACTTTGCAAAACTACCCTCATTGTCAGAAAGCGCATTAATGGCATTACCATATCCCATTGCGGATACCTTTTCGATGCCGGTCTCTAGCATTGGGTCAATCATGAATTTAAAACTTTCTTGATTATGAGAGTATGCTACGTACCGTCCAGCCAATGCGAGATCGCCAGAATACAAGGTATGAGTCTCGTTATTCTTGCCACTAACGTTAATGTCACTCAAGTTTATCCTTGCCGATTTTAATAGCTCTGAGTAATCTCTTTCGCGTGATAGTCGAAGTAGTGCATCTTTTGTGCGAACCACTTCTCCCTTAGAATGATCATAATAAAGCATCCCACCAGCTTCAATCCTACCTCTGGAAATGGTCGTTTCATTAACAAAATTTACCTGGCCGGCTTCTGAAGTTACGGCTATGTGCTTATCAGTCTCAATTGATCTTAAAGGACGTAACCCGAGCCTGTCTAGACGTGCTCCAATGATGTTACCATCACCAAAAATGAGTGCCGCCGGACCATCATTTTTCTCCTCGTAGAGCGAAAAATACTCGAGCATATCTCTCACATCACTATTTAACTCATCGTCATTCTCCCAAGCAGGCGGCATCATTGAGACGACGGCAGTCACCATATCCATTTCATCCTCGATAATCCTACTGTGAAAAGTTTGATCCAAACGGCAACTATCTGACTGACCCTTAGGACGAACAATTTGATTCGATTTGGCGCGGGCAATGGCATTTTCAGATAATCGATTTTTTTTGTCAGTATTTAGCTCACCATTGTGAGCGATCATTCTAAACGGCTGAGCCATCGATGGATGAGGATCAGTATTCGTGGAAAATCTTGTATGAAAAAATAATGTATTGATACAGTGATTAGGCTCACTAAGATCAGTAAAGTATGGAATAATTTCATTCGATGACAACCTTCCCTTCAATACTTGCATTTTTGAAGATAACGATAGCGGATATAAGCCATCAAATTCAGCTTCAAGGTAAGCTCTCTTTTCGATCTCGAGCAATGCTTTATAAGCTTCTTTTTCAATCTCTCTTTTTGGACTGAGGTTTGTTTGTTCAAAAATCCACTGAACAATAGGTAATTGGTAGTCAACCGCGGAGGCTCTCAATACAGAATTATTCACTGGAATATCTCTAATGGCTAAAACATTAAACTCATGTTTTGCTAAAACCTCAGTCACGATATCCTTGGCATTCTGGTGCTGCGAAATGCTATTTGGCATAAAAAAATTGCCAACCCCAAATTTCCCGGGGGAAAGGGATTTACCTACAATTGACTCAAAGAAATCTAACGACAAATCTATCGAGATACCGGCTCCGTCTCCAACTCCTTCAGAGGAGACACCTCCTCTGTGTGGAACCGAGCATAGCGCCTCGTTTCCCATTCTGATTAACTGATGAGTTTGTTTACTATCTTTTCTGGTGATAAAACCAACACCACAACTACTTTTCTCAATAGAAGCATCGTATAGACCATGTTGATCTTTTCCATTCATTTGGTCACCTGTTGACGAAGAGCGTAGATATGACTAAATAACCTCTGAGGTTTTGAAAACAAATTTTCATAAACTCCGTTTGTAATACGGTAATCACGATAATTTGGGGTTAATTATTTTGATATGGTATCGCAATCGCGGTAACTGATGCAAAAGTATGGAAAAGGAGTGCCCAGCTACGCATTCTGAAAAATTTTATTAAATAAGGTTAGCGTCTCCTTTTCCTCTATAAACGCCTCACCTATTGATTTCAACAAGATCAATCTAATATTGCCATCAATAACTTTTTTATCTCTTTTCGCATAACTCAAAAAGTCTTCTAGGAGCATGTCTTCAGGCACTGTCACAGGTAGATCAAAATAAAGAAAGAGATCTTTTAGCTCACTAATCTCCTCGTCAGTAATATCTCCAACCATTTTCGAAGCATTCATACCAAGAACCATTCCGATAGATATTGCTTCACCATGAAGAAGGCCACGATAGTTTTGAAAAGCCTCAATTGCATGACCAAAAGTATGCCCAAAATTCAATATTGCTCTAACGTTACTCTCTTTTTCATCTTGTGCTACGATTTTAGCTTTAATTTTGCAGGACATTTCTATGATTTCAACTATAGCAGCTGTTTGGCGTTGCTTGATCGCCGAACGATTTTTCATGATCCAATCATAAAATTCATGATTTTCAATTAATCCATATTTTATGATCTCTGCCACTCCCGCAGAAAATTGCCTATGCGGAAGCGTCTCGAGAAATTCTAAATCTATCACAACGACTCTAGGTTGATGAAATGCTCCAATCATATTTTTCCCAAGTGCGTGATTAATTCCCGTCTTACCTCCTACTGATGAGTCAACTTGAGCGAGGAGAGTTGTTGGTAATTGAATAAAATTAATGCCACGTTGGTAAGAAGCAGCCGCAAACCCAGCGATATCACCAATCACACCACCTCCCAGCGCAACTAGTGTAGTGGACCTATCATGGTGATTCTCAATTAGTTTTGAATGTATTAGAGACAAATTATCCATGTTTTTTGATTTTTCACCATTCCCAATAAGCATAAAATCAACAGTGGCATATCTGCTCAGGATTTTTTGAACTTTATCGAGGTAGATTGGCCCAACAACATCATCGGTGACAATCAGCACCTTGGATCCTGAGATAAATTTTGAGAGATCCACCTGATTCAAAATGCCTGCACCGATAAAAATCGGATAAGCGCCATTTGGAACCTCCACATTGAGGGCCGGAGTCACTTGTTGGTGCTTACTCATTTTCATAACACTCTGGCAATTTCATTCAGTTTATACGTGGGGCGCAATATTTTTCAATGAGCAAATTCTTCGATCTTTTTTATTAAATCCGAGACTGATCGTTTTATGAGTAGTCCCTTAGACATGTATGTAATATCAGCAATTTGTTTATACAACGGATCTCTGATTTTAAAGATTTTAGATATAGTGTCTTTCCTATCGCCTGTTTGCAACAAAGGACGCTTTTTATCTCTCTTGAGACGCTCAAAAAGACAACTCTCAGAGACATAAAGATAAATAACTATCCCAGTTTCTTTCATGATCTCGCAATTTTTTTCAGACAGAATCACGCCGCCTCCTGTGGCAATTAAAGCTGGTGATTGATTCTGAGAAATCTTTTCGAGCAGTTTAGATTCACGAGTTCGAAAACCTGACTCTCCTTCCACATCGAATATCCATTGAATATCAGCTCCAGCAGTTTTAACCACCTCATTATCAACATCAAAGAAACAAATATTGAGCGCCTTTGCTAGATGTTTGCCTAGAGTGGTTTTGCCGGCTCCCATAGGACCAATCAAAAAAAAATGCTTTTTACCTGAACCATCAAATGACATAAATTTCCTTCTCTAAGCAAAATATTAAGTCCACTGTAACTGTGTTATAAATTTGTCGTTTTTTACTAACAAGATAAGCACCACAAAATTCCTCCATGAGGTAATTTAAATGATACAAAGTTCGTCATATAACTACAAAACTACAATTCGTGCCAGTGAGCATCTATAATTATACAAAAATTTAAGGCGCAAGTGGCGGTGAAAAAACGAAGTCTAGGCAAGACTATAATGGCCAGTGCTCTGGTTCTTTTTGGTGGATTTTTAATTATCTCCTCGAGTATCTATATATATTTGAGTCCCAAACTTCCTTCAATTGAAGAACTCAAAGACGTCAAATTACAAATTCCATTAAAAGTGGTAACAAAAGATGGGCTAGTTATCAAAGAATTTGGGCAGAAAAAAAGAACACCAGTCAATTTTAACGACACACCAAAACATCTTATCAATGCATTGTTGGCAGCCGAGGATGATAATTTCTTTAAGCACAGTGGTATAGATTACCAAGGCCTCATGAGATCAGCAATTCAAATAATGAGAGAGGGGAGAATAGTTGGAGGTGGCAGCACTATAACCATGCAAGTCGCGAGAAACTTCTTTTTAAACAGAAAACAAGAATTCACAAGAAAATTTAATGAAATACTTCTAGCTCTTCGAATAGAAAATGAATTATCCAAAGAAGAAATTTTATCTTTATATATAAATAAAATGTTTTTGGGGAAAACCGCATATGGTTTTGGTGCGGCGGCGCAAATATATTATGGAAAAGACTTAAACCAACTATCACTTGCACAAATTGCAATGCTAGCTGGGATACCTAAAGCTCCATCCACTCGAAATCCTATCGCTAACTCAAAAAAAGCAGTCGAGAGAAGAAACTGGATATTAGGAAGAATGCGGAAACTTGGAAGTATTAGTGACATTGAGTTCAATGAGGCTATCAGTGAGGCAGACAAAGCAAAATATTATGGATCGACCTCAGATGTCACAGCAGATTATGCGGCGGAAATGATTAGACAGCAGGTATTGTCTGAATTTGGATTAAGTGCTTACACAGATGGATATACAGCTGTTGCTAGTCTTGACTCCAATCTGCAGACAGCCGGCGTTAATGCATTGAAAAAAGGGGTTGATCAATATGACAAGAGACATGGATACAGAGGAGTCGAGATTAAGCAAGTACCGGAGAGTGATTGGGAGGAGCAAATAAATAGTTTATCGATTGTAGGGAAATTAGAGCCCGCAATTATTACACAAATATTTAAAGACAGATTAATCTTAAAAACAAAAACAACTGAAAATGAGATTTTGATGGAAACCAGCTTGGCATCCTTGAGCCTCTACATTGACCCTAATACCTCGAAAGAGAATAAGGAATCACTTGAGGAAATATTTAATGTAGGTGATCTGATAAGAATAAAGAGGGATACAAATAACAATATCCTGCTTGCTCAAATACCAAATATCCAAGCAGCATTAGTAGCTCTTGCACCCGAGGATGGAGCTATAAAGGCTCTTATTGGAGGTTATGACTTCGAGCAAAGTAGATTTAATAGGGTTACTCAAGCTACAAGACAACCCGGTTCAAACTTCAAGCCGTTTATATACGCGACAGCATTAGCAAATCAGTATACGCCTGCTTCAATTGTTAATGATTCACCAATTGTATTTGACGATTCCGAATTAGAGGATACATGGCGACCTGAAAATGATGGAGGGAAGTTTTTTGGCCCTACTCGATTGAGAGAAGCACTCTACCGATCGAGAAATCTCGTCTCCATCCGACTTCTTCGACGTTTGGGGATAGACAAAACTCTATCAGGTCTTGAAAAACTTGGTTTCGAAACATCGAACATGCCACCTGATCTCTCATTAGCTCTAGGAAGTTATGCTCTATCACCGATAGATATTGCCTCAGGCTACTCCATATTTGCTAACCGAGGATTTCAAATTGAGCCATACATTTTAGATCAAGTCCTGGACAGAAACGGAAAAGTCATTTTTCAGGCAAAGCCAAAAATTGCTGAGGGCTATGAGACCATTCTCAATTCTAAAAATTCAATCGCAAATGATGATATTTCCAATCTCAATGCTGGAATAGACGAAAAATTATCGAAGTTATTCGAGGATTTAGCTAGAAGCTCATCAGATGAATTCTCAAATGAGAGCGATTCTGATGTTTACTTGGAGCAAGATCTGCTTTCGACGATAAAAGGTCAGAAAGCAGAGCGAGTCATAGACGCGAGGACGGCTTTTCTTATCGATTCAATGTTAAAAGACGTCATAAAATTTGGAACTGGAAGGAAAGCAAAAGTTCTTGGGAGAGACGATATAGCAGGTAAAACTGGAACCACAAACGGACCGAGAGATGCTTGGTTCTCAGGTTACTCTCCCAAGTTAGTAGCGACCGCTTGGGTCGGTTTTGATGATAACTCTCTGTTGGGTAAAAACGAGTATGGTGGGTCATCCGCATTACCAATTTGGATTGAATTTATGGGATCCGCTTTAAAAGATCAAGCTGAAATTCTATTTGATCAACCTGAGGGAATATCTCGAGTAAAAATTGACCCCGTTTCAGGTTTAAGAGTGCTGCCAAGTAGTGAAGGCATCTTCGAATTTTTTAAAACTGAAAATATACCTAAATTAAAATCTTCAACATCAATGTTAGTTGAGGATAAGAACAACTTATTACCTGACGATATTCTGTAATGAAAAACAAGATAGTCGACTTTGATAACATTGAGACGATAATGCTCGACATGGATGGAACACTCCTAGATTTGCACTTTGACAATGAATTTTGGCTCAGCTACTTACCCCAAAAATATGCCACTAAAAAAGGGATTAGCACTCTTGAATCAAAAAGAATCCTGCAAACAAAAATGAAGAGTAAGGAAGGTAGCCTAGATTGGTATTCAACAGATTTTTGGTCGAGCTACTTGGATCTTGATGTTATTAAACTGAAAGAAGAGTTAAAGCATTTAATTTCCGAAAGACCCTCAGCAAGAGATTTCATAAAATTTCTGCGAGGTTTAGACAAAAAGCTATACATTGTTACAAATGCGCATCCAGATGTTATAAAACTGAAGTTAAAATATGTTCGTCTCGATGCGCAAATCGACAAAATATTTTCATCACACGAATTTTCATATCCAAAAGAGTCGATGAAATTTTGGATAAATTTCGAAACACATGTAACTTTTTGTAAATGGGATACACTCTTCATTGATGACTCATTGCCTGTCTTAAGAGCAGCAAGGGCTTTTGGCATTAAAAATACGCTTCATATCAATAAACCAGACAGTAATAAGCCAAAAAATTATACTAAAGAATTTACATCGATCAGCAATTTTAGTGAGTTAATGATTAATAATGACCGACTCTCAGTGTGAAAGACTTCGATTGGATCAGTGGCTATGGGCTGCGCGATTCTTCAAAACACGCTCTATTTCAAAGGCTTCAATTAATGGTTCAAAAATTAAAGTTAACAATAAATCCTGCAAGCCAAGTAAAGAAGTTCAAGTGGGGGACACCATCCTAGTAAAAACCAAATCATTTACTAAAACAATTGTGGTCACGAAGCTGTCAAATCAGCGCAGAGATGCGAATTTTGCATCCACTCTTTTCAAAGAGACTGATGACTCTATTGAAAACAGATTGAGAGAAGCAGCTATTCGAAAAGCAGCTTCAAGCACGCACAATAATCCAGTAAAACCTAACAAAAAACAAAGACGTCAAATGGATTCTTTTTTATCAACACGGTTCTAAATAAGAAAAAATATAGAGAAACTTTTTATTAATTTACATAAAAAAATGTATTATAGACGGGAATTATAGTGAATATTCTGAAAGATAGACGCTCCACATTCAGACAAAATAGATACTTAAAAATAGGTAAATTACCAATAGAATCAATGATTAAGTAAAGACATGTAACTAAAGCTTTAAATTATCGCCAATGTTTGAAATATGACTCTTTCAGTCAAACATAATGACCAACGTATCTAGCGTTCAAGGGCTATGAAATAATAATTCTTGAGAGGCAATAATGGAAAATGTAGTAAAAAAAGTGTTCCCCAAAAAGCTCGGAAAGGTTTCAAAAGCCCTTGGCTCCAAGTCGAGTGGTCACGGACAAATTTTTGTCAATTTATCTCGAGAAAATCTTATTGAAGAAGCATTGAAAAGAGAGGAAGGATACCTTCTGGAGAGTGGTACATTTGCTACATTTTCAGGGAATAGGACGGGGAGATCACCAAAAGATAGGTTCTTGGTTGATGAACCAACCTCATCAAGTGAAATTGATTGGAATGGAATAAATATACCGATAGGAAAAACTGTTTTTGATGATCTTTGGGCAGCTGTAAGTTCTCACTTGTATCAAAAGGATAGGTTTGTGTCTTACTTACATGTCGGTGCAAGTCGCGAGCATTATATCCCGTTTAAAATTACAACTGAAACGGCTTGGCATAGCTTGTTTAGCTTAAATATGTTCATAAAGCCGTATAAGTACAATGAAAATGAATTCCCCGAATGGGAGATAATTCATTCCGCGAATTATATTTGTGATCCTGATACTGATGGAACTAACAGCGATGCCGCTGCAATTATTGATTTTTCATCTAAAAGAATTTTACTAGCGGGGCTGAAGTACGCAGGTGAGATCAAAAAGGCAATGTTTTCCGTGCAAAATTTTCTCTTGCCAACAAAAAGAATAATGCCAATGCACTGTGCAGCCAACACAGATAAAAACGGCAAAACTGCCCTCTTTTTTGGACTATCGGGAACTGGCAAAACAACGCTCTCTGCAGATCCCGACCGACTACTAATCGGCGACGATGAGCATGCGTGGGGTCCGGGGGCGGTATTTAATATGGAAGGCGGGTGTTATGCTAAAACAAATAACTTAAGCATGGCAAATGAGCCATTGATTTGGGGTGCTATTAAGCAGGGGTCGATTTTGGAAAATGTAAAAATCGACAAGGTTTTAAGGAAACCAATCTTCAATGATACGTCTATTACTGAGAATGGAAGATGCAGTTATCCTTTAAGTCACATTGAAAGAAGATCTGCCGAAAATTTCGGTAATGAGCCAAAACATATTATATTCCTCACATGTGATATAACCGGAATACTGCCGCCTGTCTCAGTGCTTACAAAAGAGGCAGCTGCTTATCATTTTATCAGTGGATATACTGCGAAAATGGGTTCTACTGAGACTGGCGATAATAATGGTATAGAACAGATTTTCTCAGCATGCTTTGGTGCACCTTTTATGCCAAGACGAGCGAATGAATATGCTAACCTTTTCATCGATCGTGTAAGTGCCTTTAAATCCAATGTTTACCTCGTCAATACAGGTTGGACCGGAGGATCTTTGGGAGAAGGGAAGCGCTTCCCAATTCCAACTACAAGAGCAATTATCAAAGCGATCATAAATGATGAATTGATCAATGCGGAAACAGAGAATTTGGAGATACTAAACCTAAACATTCCAAAGTCAGTTACAGGGGTAGAGTCCGCATATCTAAATCCTATTAAATGTTGGCAGGATAGAGAGAAATATATGCGTTGCGCTAAAAACTTAACTCAGCTTTTCAAAGAAAATATGAAGCGGTTTGATATATCAGAGCCTATCGTCAAAGCAGGCCCTTAGTTAAATATAGAATCATTGTTCAGTAATAAACTGCTGAAAGTATTTTGTCGTGGCAGTTTATAGTCTTGCCAAATAATTGGATAGACGTGTCTCATTCATCATAAATGAATCTTTGTGATCACCCACTAAAGCATCTATCTCTTGTTTGTTTATTGGCTCCCCTACTTGAATGACCCCAACCATTGCCATCATTGCATGCGGGTCACACTGATATACGTATATACCATCCATATCCAAAGTGATGCTAATGTCTTGATTCATAGAACCTGCCCAGGGTTGTGCACCTTCAGGTATCATCCCTTGAATACTGGCCGAGTTATGAGATAAGTCGACAGCCTTGAAATGTATAGTATCTCCAGTCGACACTTTTAAAACTGCAGGCTCAAAAACCATAGCCCCATCCTCACCATTATTTAACATATTTACGGTATGTTCCCGGCCAGGAGAAAGCTCAACTTTTTTAATATCCATAATGGATAGATTCACATCAGAAGTCGGAATGTCTCCAGCCATAATAATCTGACCCACCGGCGCAATTCGTTCAGCTATCTGTTTCTTTTGCTCCTCATTAGGACCAAAATCTTCATTGTTAAGCCCGCAAGCAGTCAATTGAAAAATTATCATCAATAAACAAATGTTTCTTATCCACAAGAACATAAGACTTCCTAAAAATGTTTAAACAATTTGATGCGACAGTATACAGGAAAAGTTTTGCTCTTTCGCCAATCTGTATGCAATTTTTCGACTTAAAATAAAGGTTTTAGACCAATTGATTCACGGATCTTTTTGATCCGGCTCTGAGCTAGCGGTCTTGCTTTTTTTGAACCCTCATTCAATATTTCTTCAATATCCTCTGGCTTATTTAATAATTGAAAATAGGTTTCTCTTGCCTCGACCAAACTACCATTTATTAGATGAAATAGTTTCTGCTTAGCATCGCCCCAACCTATACCATCTTTAAAAGCTAATCTCATAAATTCGGAGTCCTCCTCAGTTGCAAAAGCAGTCCAAATTTCAAATATTATAGAATCGTTAGGATCCTTTGATTCCCCAGGCTCGAGTAAGTTTGTTTTTATTTTGTTGATATATTTCTTCAATTGACTTTCAGTACAAAACAAGGGGATTGTATTGTCATAACTTTTACTCATTTTCCTGCCATCTAGTCCCGTCAAAATTGAAGTTTTCTGATCTATCTGTGCATTTGGCAATTCAAAAGTTTTACCATAGAGATGATTAAACCGCTGCGCAATATCTCTAGCCATTTCGATATGTTGAACCTGATCTTTTCCAACCGGAACAACCTGTGCGTTAAACATCAAAATATCAGCTGCCATTAACACTGGATAACCAAATAAACCCATCGAAATACCAGCATCCTCATCTTCTTTTGCTGCTAAATTTTGCTGTACGGCGCTCTTGTAGGCGTGGGCTCGATTTAAAAGACCCTTTGCTGCGATAGTGTTCAAAATCCATGAGAGCTCAGTTATTTCAGGAATATCAGATTGTCGGTAAAACGTTACCTGAGTTGGATCGAGACCGAGCGCAATCCAAGCAGACGCAATCTCTAGGGTTGACTGCGCAATTCGCTTACTATCTTTGGTTTTAACAATCGCATGATAATCTGCAAGAAAAAAAAATGAATTATTATTCTCTTTTTTACTTGCATCAATGGCTGGCTTGATTGCCCCAACATAGTTACCTAAATGAGGAGATCCTGAAGTGGTTATGCCAGTTAATACAATTGGTCTTTTCATGCTCCTTCACCCTAAAAATATAATTGATATCGATTTATTGCTCGATTGAAAAAAACTTACCTAACGCTTTATAGAGATACAGCGGATCTCTTGCACCAATAATTTCTCTACATGAATGCATTGCAAGTTGACTTATTCCAATGTCTATTGCTCGCACACCAATTTTACCAGCTGTCAACGGTCCTATCGTGCTTCCACATGGCATATCATTCCGTGACACAAAGGATTGGACAGCAATATCTTCTTCACATAAATCTTTAAAGAATGCTGCTGAAAAACCATCGGTAGCGTATCTTTGTTTAGCGTTATATTTTATCACTATGCCACGATTCAATAAGGGCCTGTGATTAGGATCATGCTTGTCGGAAAAATTTGGATGAACCGCATGGGCATTATCACAAGATAAGACCATTGATCTTGCCTTAACTACCTCCTCATCGCAGTCAATCCAAGACTTACACAATCGTCTGATGATACTTTCGAGAAATGGCCCATCTGCTCCAGTGGTCGAGAGACTTCCCACCTCCTCATGATCATTTAATACAACCATGCTCAGCTTTCCATGCGATGAGCCTAACAGCGCTTCTATTCCTGCGTAACAACTTACTAAATTGTCAAGACACCTAGAGGCGATAAACTCATTGCCCAAACCAATAACAGAAGCTGGTTGTGTATCGTATAAGTACAAATCATGCGCAAGCAAACTATCTTCAGGATCCATAAACTGACTTTTCAACAATTCTTCTAAAGGAGATCCGGTCAAATCATCAGATAGATTTTCTTGAGACAATATCGGTAAAATATCAGTTTGAGCGTTAATGGGGCTGTTTCCATTAGCATCTCTGTTGAGGTGGATAGCCAAACTGGGGATAAATCCGATGGGGTTCTCGAAATCTACCAGTCTCTCGGAAAGCTCTCCAGTTTTGTCTCTAACAAATATTCTACCCGAAATCGAGAGATCTCTATCAAACCATGGCTTTAAAAGAGCTCCTCCGTATACCTCAACCCCCAACTGAATATATCCCGAATTTCTAATAATTGGATTTGGTTTTAACATCAAAGATGGACTATCGGTGTGAGCACCAACGATACTTAATCCGGTCTCCTGCGGTGATATTTCTCCATTAACAAATCCTATTATTGAAGAGTTATTCCTTACAACGAAATATTTGCCACCCTTTTCAAGAGACCAACTATCTCTTTCCTCGAGCCTCATAAATCCGTTTTTTGTAAGTAGCTTAGTTATTTCAGAGACTGCATGATACTTTGAGACTGACGCATCTAAAAAGCCAATTAGCTTTTGATTAAATTGAACATGCTCACTCATCTGTAAGCTCCTAATGTAAAATTCATATGATTCAAGAACAAAAATTTTTAGTTGCTACTTAGCCTTTTGATTAAACTTGAGGTATCTAGCTTGCCTCCTCCCATATTATCTAGATCTAAGTAGTATTCTAGGACCTTTTGAGTAATGGGTAGTGGGCTATCATTCCTTATACTTTCTTCGATCGCATAGTCTAAATCCTTCCGCATCCATTTAACAGCGAAACCAAAATCAAACATATTTTTAGACATAGTTAATGCTCTATTGTCCATTTGCCAAGATTGAGCAGCACCTTGAGATATTATTTCTATGACTTGATCCACTTTTAATCCCGCATTAATCGCGAAGTTAATTCCCTCGGACAAACTTTGAATCAAACCTGCAATACATATTTGATTTACCATTTTACAGAGCTGTCCACTGCCAACCGGACCCATAAGGGATATTCTTGAACTATAACTTTTCATGACTGGTTTGACGCTCATGAAGCTTTCTTTAGAGCCTCCACACATTATAGCCAGCTTTCCATCAATCGCTCCTTTTTCCCCCCCTGAGACAGGTGCATCAAGGAAACTGCAGCCCAAATTATTAGCTATTCTCTCTAATTCACGTGATAATTTAGCAGAGGTCGTAGTGTGATCTACGACTAATGCACCTGGCTTTATTGAATTAAATATTCCCTTAGATCCTGATGTCACGTCAAGCACATCCTCATCACGTCCAACGCAAATGAATATAAAATCACAGTGTTTTGCGAGATCCGATGGGGTAATATGAGCTGTACCGTCAAATTCCTTTATCCATTTCTCCGATACTTTACAATTTCTATTAAAAACTGACACTTCGAAGTCTGCTTTCGATATCCAACCAGCCATGGCATATCCCATAGTGCCAAGGCCCACAAAACCGATCTGTTTGTTTTTAAGTCTTTTTATGGATGTCTGTTTTTTTTCCATGCATCTGCCTCTCTAAGATACGATAATTCTAAATCTTTGACGTCCTCAGATAACCCAATCTGATGACGATACTCTGTTACTCGAATTAAGTCCTGTGCACGAGAATGGACTTCAAATGTGTTTTCAAAATCAATCTTAAATTTGGAAAAATATGATAGATTGTCGACAAGTATAAGTTCAGGCTTTAATGAAAGAACAAGATGTTCAACTCGACTAATTTCAATTAGCCTATCTTTTAAAATAGTCTCTGCCTCCAGACCATTTACACGATAATGTCCAAAATTAAAATGACCCATTTTCGCATCAGTTAATACTACAACTGATTGTTTAATATTTTCACAAGTGTTACGAAGATTCGATTGACTGCAAAAAGAATGGATCATTCCCTCTAATGAGCTAATCGGAACTACCGGGATTTTATTTGAATATGCAAGACCTTGAGTGATCGCAAATCCTATTCGCAAACCGGTAAATGAGCCTGGGCCGATTGAAATACCAATAGTATTTATGTCTTTGACTTGTATGCCTGCGTCATTTAAAAGCTCTGATATATATGGTAATAAGACTTTTCCGTGAGACCGTGGTTCTGCAAGTATCTTATGTTTTTCTATAATCGGTGTCTTTATTGCCACAGAGCATGTAAGACCTGATGTTTCAATCGTAAGTGTATTGGTCATAATTGCTCACAATTAATGTAAACTCAGAATAAGCTAAGTTAGATATTAACAAATGATTTTTAGAAGTTGCTCTCGAACATTTTCCATATTTACAGATCCATCGACACTTTCAAATCTCACATTACCCGCGCTTCTAATATGCTGATAAAAGGACACTAATGGCTTAGTTTGAGCTCTGTAAACGCCCAGTCTCTTACGTACAGTGGTCTCTAAATCGTCGGGTCTTTGCACTAGGGGCTCGCCCGTTATGTCGTCAGTATTCAGGGTTTTGGGAGGATTATTTGTAATATGATACACCCTACCTGATGCCTCATGAACTCGTCTTCCCGACAACCGAGAAATAATTTCTTCATCACTCACATTAAGCTCTATCACAAGATCGATGGCTATTTTTGCTTCCATCAACGACTCAGCTTGAGGAATAGTCCTTGGAAAGCCATCTAGCAGAAAACCATTCTTACAGTCATCTTTTTCTAAGCGGCCTTTAACTATTGAGACAATCAAGTCATCAGAAACTAGACCTCCCGAGTCCATAATCCTTTTGACCTTCATTCCTAAATCCGATGCTTCTTTTACCTCTGATCGCAAAATGTCACCGGTAGAAATTTGAGGGATGCCCAGAGAACGCGTCACAAACTGAGCCTGCGTTCCTTTGCCTGCACCTGGTGGGCCTAATAGAATTAATCTCATACTTTTCTCGTCACTTATACTTCGCGGAAATGAACAATACACCTAATAAAGCCGCTTAACAAGCTAGCAAATTGGTCGCCCTAGCTGTAATAATCCTCATTTTTCTTTGCGTTATCCCACAAAGCATTCAACTTTTCTGCACTCATCGCTTTCAATTTATCGAAATCCGCTAAACTCTCGATATATTTCACCCGGTTTGAAAATTTCTCACTTGATTGCCTCAAAGATTTCTCGGGATCCACAGATAATTTTCTTGCTAAATTTACACATGAAAATAACAAATCTCCAAGTTCCATCGATATGCTTTTGCTATCACTGAACTCGATTTCACTTTTGAGTTCATCCAATTCCTCTGATATTTTGTTGAGGATTTTCTCACTATTACTCCAATCCAACCCCAAAAGGCTCGCTCTTTTTTGTAATTTTCCAGCTCTCATTAACGCTGGCATTGCAGTAGGGACGTCATCAAGGACACTTTGAAGCCCACTTTCTTGTCTTTTTTTAATCTTTTTTTGCTCCCAATAGTCCATTAATTTTGAGCTGGGTATCTTATTCTGACCAGAAGGTATGGAAGTTAATGATCCGTTTGGAAAAACATGGGGGTGGCGGTCAATTAATTTCTTAGTGAGCCCATCTACTACTTTATCAAAATCAAAAAGACCTCTCTCTTGTCCAACCTGTGCAAGAAAAATAATCTGAAAAAGTAAATCGCCGAGTTCCTCTTTAAGACCAATGAAATTTTTGCTAGATATAGCATCTATAACCTCATAAACCTCTTCAAGCAGATAGTGTTGCAATGATTCAAAATTCTGTTGGGTATCCCATGGGCAGCCTGTCTCAGGATCTCTCAGACGTTCCACTACATATTTGAGATCATCTAAAACATAATTTGAAGACATATTCACACCTCGACTCATAAATCGCTCTAATCGGTCATTATCGCAAAGGCGACGGAGTATTTTTTCTCATCAGATAATGATAAAAATATATCTTTACCACTTTTTTTTTCAAAAATCGCTTTTGCCACGCCGGATAGTCTCACCAGAGGTGCTCCAAGCTCATTATGAGATACTTCAAAATCTAAAAAGCTCACGCCACCAGAAATTCCTGTCCCTAATGCTTTTGATAATGCCTCTTTTGAGGCAAAACGCTTTGATAAAAAATATACTTTTTCTGACTTTTTATATTCTTGCTTCTCGTTGGCAGTCAAAATTCTATCTACAAATCTATCACCAGCTTTCTTTAAAGTCGTTTCGATTCTTGAGATCTCCACAATATCTGCACCAATTCCTATAATCACTTAATACTCCGAACATTTAAGGTATTATTTCTTATACCTTCCAAATATTGTCTGTATAACTCACGACTATTCATTTGTTTTCCTTCCAAGTAAAAATCGAATACTCCCCTCAATAAACGTCTGGCCGCTCTATCTATTAGCAAATCATTAAACTCATTGTTATATATTCCTAAAAGCTCTTCACCAGAGAAAAAATTACCCTCTTCAGATCGATTTAAGATGGAGGTCACACCATGCCCAAAAATATATTTATAATTTTTTGAAATCACAACAGGCTGTCCTGATTCATACTCAGAGTCAAGAACCAAACCATAACCCAGTTCGTCAAGCATTAAGAGCTCGAATCGCCTCAAAATAGGGCTATAACTATTCCCAGAGTGCAATAATTTGAGCAACTCATGGTATTTCACATAGATTTTGGAGCATGGATCGTAATCGGCAAGAAAATGAAATAGTAACTCGTTGAGGTAAAGACCAACAAACAACCGCTCACCTCCAAAATGTACCGCATCTCCAATTTCTTCAGATGAAGATATTACTTTTAGCTCGCCTTTCCCTCGCAACAAAAATTGATATTCCATGAACAGCGACAATTTACCAGATATCTTCTTCCGCGAAGGGGATCGATAACCTTTCGCAATACATTTAATACGTCCATGATCCTTAGAGAAGACGTCAACCAAAAAGCTCGTTTCTTTGTAAGGACGTGTATGTAAGATGAAACCGTCTGACTCAATTTGCATACTTTTCAGGTATCATTGAAGATTAAAATTTTTTAACATATCGTCGCTGTTTGACCAACCATTACGTACCTTTACCCAAATTTTCAACATAACCTTTTCTTGTATTAAGTTTTCGATATCAGACCTTGCTGCCTCACCAATTTTTTTCAATTTCTGACCCTTATCTCCAATAATAATTTTTTTTTGTCCTCGACGCTCCACGAAAATGCAGGCATCAATAAAAGTAATGTTTTCTTTTACCTCAAAGCGATCAATATCAACTGAAGTTTGGTAAGGTAATTCATTGCCGAGTTGTCTAATTACTTTTTCTCTTACAATTTCAGCGCAAAAAAAGCGTTCACTTTTATCTGTTATCTGATCAGGAGGAAAAAAATGTGATTGTTGGGGTAAACATTCAACTATTTCATTTTCTAATTCTACCAGATATTGATTTTTTAGTGCAGAAACAGGAACTATCAGAACCTTCTCAAACATCTGCTTTATTTTTCTCATATGAGGTAGGAGAAGATTTTTATCCTTAATTAGATCTAACTTATTAACAACGCAGATTATTGGTCTCGATATATTCCTTAAATGCTCAACGACGTAATCATCTCTTGTATCCCAATCGAGTCTGTCAACAACAAATAGGATTACGTCGGCATCCAAAATAGTATTTTTGGCGGATTTATTCATGATTTTATTTAACTTACTCGCCTGATCCTTATGCATACCCGGAGTATCAATAAAAACAAGTTGAGAATTTCTAATATTCTTAACACCTAAAATATTATGCCTAGATGTTTGAGGCTTACGCGAAGTGATACATAACTTCTGCCCAATAATGTGATTTAAAAGCGTCGATTTGCCAGCATTCGGCCTGCCAACTATACCTACATAACCACATTTATCTGGGAATTCTTTTTTCGTTAAATTGCTCATTTAATCGTCTACACGCCGAGCTCTTTGAGAATTTTGGACGCGACCAGTTGTTCTGCAGCTTTCCTACTTGATGCTTTATCGCGACCAGTAATCTCAAATTCGTCCAAAACACACTCTATAAAAAATATCTTAGAGTGGGGACTACCTTCCGTAAAAGACAAAGTATAGATTGGTGGCGCATGTCCTCTTTTTTGAAGCCATTCCTGCAACCTAGTCTTTGAGTCTTTTTTATTTTTCCTCGATAACGCATCTCTTATAAGTGGGTTAAACCACTCCATAATGCATTTATCTGTTATATCAATATTCGAATCTAAAAAGATTGCTCCGATCAAAGCCTCTACAGTATCACCTAAAATAGATTCTCTTAAATACCCTCCACTTTTTCTCTCACCAGTTCCGAGTATTAGGTAGTTGCCTAGACTAAGCTTAGTTGCCACACCAGCAAGGGCCTTTCCACAGACAACCGCCGAGCGTAATTTACTTAAATCTCCCTCATCAATATTTTTAGAATTTTTAAAAATATGATTGGTTATAATTAGCCCTAAGACCGAATCTCCCAAAAACTCTAAACGTTCATTATTCGCTCCATCAACACTTCGATGCGACAAAGCAAGGGTAAGCAAGGAGGCGTCACGAAAGCTATACCCAATAATTTGTTCGAGTTCGGATTGATCTCGCATCAGTTGGTTCCCGAGTTTGAAAAACAAATCTTCATGAGATCAACAAAAGCCTCCCTATTGGATAGATCCTACTCGGTGGAAGCTAGGCAAACTCAGAAATTTGTCCCAGAACATCCACCTAGCAAAAGCCTTCCCTACGATCCTATCACTGGGTACTGGTCCCCAAATTCTGCTATCACTAGAATTATCTCTGTAATCTCCCATCATAAAGTAATGATCCTCCGGGACAATCGTAGAGAAATTTTTACTCAATCTCCCGGGTGGTTGATGTTTTTTCGTCAAAAATGATTTTTCATCAATTTTCTCTTCGACAATCGCGCTTCTGAAAGGATAATTCGAGGCTGATAAAGTTTTTCCCTCAATTTTTTTGTTGTTTATATAAAGAATACCCTGGATTACATTGATCTTATCGCCCGGCAAACCAACCAACCGTTTGATAAAGTATCGACTCTCATGAGGTGGGAAAAACACTACAACATCACCTCGCTCTGGCTTTGAAACCTCTAATAATTCAGTTCTGAGAACCGGTAACCTAACACTATAATTCCACTTGCTAACTAAAATAAAATCTCCAACCAAGAGGGTGGGTACCATCGATTTGGAGGGGATCTGAAATGGTTCGATTAAAAAGGATCTGAGAATTAAAACGAAAAGAAGAACCGGTGCTAAAGATCCAAAAAAAACGACAATTTGTGATGTGTTTCTTAATACGCGATCAAGTATCCAAAAAAAACCTGAAAGAATTACACAAAGAGATAAAATTAACTCAAAATTCAAACTCATAAAATATTCTCAATATCAAAGATCTTACAATTTCTAAGTTCTCAGCACAGCAAGAAAAGCCTCCTGAGGAATTTCAACATTACCTACTTGCTTCATCCTCTTTTTACCAGCTTTTTGCTTCTCTAATAATTTTTTCTTTCTTGTGACATCACCACCATAACATTTTGCTGTGACGTTTTTTCGTAATGCCTTCACTGTTGTTCGCGCAATTATGTGTCCCCCAATCGCCGCTTGAATGGCCACATCAAACATCTGTCGCGGAATTAGTTCTTTCATTTTCTCCGCAAGCTGTCTTCCCCTTTGTTGAGCGTTGTCTCGATGGGTTATTGCTGCAAGTGCGTCAACTTTGTCACCATTTATTAAAACATCTAATTTCACCAAAGATGCAGACTGAAATCTTATAAGAGAGTAATCGAGAGAGGCAAATCCTCTGCTCACAGATTTAAGTCTATCAAAAAAGTCCATAACTACTTCGCTCATAGGTAACTCGTAACAAATTGATACTTGGTTACCAACAAATTGCATATCTTTTTGTACTCCTCTCTTCTCAACGCAAAGGGTTATTACGTTTCCAACATAATCTTTTGGAACTAAAATATTAGCCTCACAAATTGGTTCTCTTGTTTCCTGGATAAGGTTAGATTCAGGCAGACTTGATGGATTAGAAACACTCAAAATGCTATTTTTTTCAGTCAATATTTCATACACAACTGTCGGTGCTGTTGTGATTAAATCTAAATTGTATTCTCTCTCTAATCTCTCTTGAATAATTTCCATATGCAGCATTCCTAAGAAACCGCAACGAAATCCAAACCCTAAAGCATCAGAACTTTCAGGCTCATAAAAGAGCGAAGCATCATTAATGGAAAGCTTACTGAGGGCTTCACGGAAATCCTCAAAGTCATTTGAATCAATTGGAAACATTCCAGCATAAACTTGAGGCTTAACCTTTTGAAATCCCGGTAGTGCTGACACATCCAAATCACCTTGTGAAATGACTGTGTCACCTACAGGAGCCCCCTGGATATCTTTAATTCCTGCCACTAAGAATCCAACCTCTCCAGCCCTAAGAACACTCTTTTCTTTAATCTTTGGAGAAAAAATTCCCAATTTATCTACCACATGAGCACGACCTACAGACTTCATAACCACTTTATCTTTTAGATTGATTTTTCCTTCAACAACTCTTATCAGAGACACTACTCCAAGATAATTATCGAACCATGAATCAATTATTAACGCCTGAAGTTTAGCATTTTCATTTCCAATCGGCGCTGGAATAGTTTTTACGATTTCATCAAGAATTTCTGATATTCCTTCACCTGTTTTAGCGCTGCAACGAATAGCATTTTGCGATTCAATACCAATGATATTTTCGATTTCTTCAATAACGCGATCAGGCTCTGCTTGAGGGAGATCCATCTTATTGAGAACTGGTAAGACCTCTAAGTTTTGAGCGATCGCTGTATAGCAATTTGCAACAGACTGAGCCTCCACACCTTGAGCCGCATCCACGATCAAAAGCGCGCCTTCGCATGCAGCAAGAGATCTTGAAACCTCATAAGAAAAATCTACATGCCCAGGAGTATCAATAAAATTTAACTGATACACTGCGCCATCAGACGCGGTGTATTCTAAAGTAACGCTTTGAGCTTTAATTGTGATACCTCTTTCACGCTCGATATCCATTGAATCCAACACTTGAGACTCCATCTCTCTTTCACTCAATCCACCACAGAGTTGGATAAATCTATCAGCAATAGTGGATTTCCCATGATCAATATGAGCAATAATAGAAAAATTTCGTATGTGTTTTATCTCTTCCACGACCGATCCATATTCTGTGAAACGCGATTCTAGCGTATTATTTCATTAAATTCCTAGTAGCAATCCATCTAGCAAATGCTGGATTGGAGAAGCTGCTGCTGAGAACTCTCTATCGGCTGTTTTTAAATGAAATCAGAATATGATCCCTTTTACAAAAATTAGGCAAATATCCTAGTCGCTAATTCAAGAGCAACCAATTTCGAGATCTTATTCAATCAATTTCAAGAGTTGTAAAGAAGGCCTGACCAGACCGATAGAACCGTAAAGCAATCGGAGTTCCCTCATCTAGTTGCCGAACAATAGTCTCATATTCGTCAAGATTACTAATTCTGTTATACCCAATCTGAACAATAATATCATTTACTCTTAATCCCGCCACATCTGCAGCAGAATCTGTCTCGAGACTGATAACTTTTAAGCCTGATCGAATTCGGTTCTGACGTGCTTCTACTGATTCAATTTCTTCAACAACCAAGCCCAGTCTGTCAGAGGGCATATCTCCAGCCAGACGGATATCCTCATCACCATCTAAGGACCCTACTTCTACCTCGAGCTTTCTTTTCCTGCCTTCGCGATAAACTTCAACATCTACTCTAGTCCCCGGAGAAATCAATCCGACAACATGAGGTAGATCGCCAGACCGAAGAATTGCATTTCCATCAATCGTTACAATAATATCTCCATCTAAAATACCCCCTATATCCGCTGCACTCCCTCTCGTCACTTGACTCACAGCAGCACCCATTGGACCTGGCAGTCCGAGTGCCTCAGCAAGATTTTTATCAACATCTGTTATGCTCACTCCCAAAAAGCCGCGATTTACCTTTCCATTATCCTTAAGCTGATCGACAACGTTTCTTGCAATGCTCACAGGTATAGAAAAAGATAAGCCAACTGAGCCTCCTGTTGGTGAATATATTTGTGAATTGATACCAACAACTTTTCCGTTCAAGTTAAAAAGAGGTCCTCCGGAATTTCCACGATTGATGGCCACATCTGTTTGGATAAACGGGACATAGTTTTCTCCTTGCTCAGTAGGCAAGCTTCTTCCCAAAGCACTAACAATTCCCGCAGTAACTGAATAATCAAGTCCAAATGGCGAGCCAATTGCTATAACCCAAGATCCAACCTTTATATTTTCCGACTCTGCGAATTCCAAGCTTGGCAGACCCTCAGCCTCAATTTTTAACAAAGCAAGGTCAGACCGCCTATCTGAACCAATTACTTTCGCCATATATTCACTGCGATCCGCGAACTGGACCTGTATTTCATCAGCATCGCTAACTACATGATGATTCGTCAATATATATCCATCACCTGATATGACAAATCCTGAACCCATAGTCCTTGCTGGTCGGGTTGGTCGTCGTCTCTGCTCAAGGAGCTCTCGGAAAATTTCTGGCATTTGACCTTGCATGGATCCCTGACTTGACTCCTTCTGAATACTGACAGTATTTATTTTTACCACCGCAGGAGCTACTGCATCAACAAGATCTGTAAAGTCAGGTAAGGTTGAGTTTACCCTGCCACTAAAAATACTTATTAAAACGATCAACCATAATATTTTTGTCTTACTCTTTTTTTTATCAGTCATTACTTGTTACCCAAAATTCTCAAATCTTACGACTTCCTACGTAGTCAAATTTTTGTTAGATGCTTTTATCACTGGTTTCATAAGTTCTCCAGAGTTGGTCGAGCTTGTTCGAATCAAAATTCCTTTTGAATCTCTTCATAAACCTTTTAAAGCTCTTAGTTCCAAAAATAAGAGCATAATAAAATACTTACTAAACTCGAAAAATCGCAGACATTATCAATCTATTTAGTTTTTTTGATATCTCGAATAGATTCGCTACGAATATCAGGGGAGGACTTTAGATTCTTATAATTCAAATTTGATTTATCATGGATTGAAATAACACGAATCACATAAGGCTTCACTCTCTTTGGCGCTTTAACTGGACCCAGATTACGTTCAGAGTTTGCTTGCCTAAGATTGACGTCCCTATTTAAACTCCAACCGATCGGATACTGCTGAACGGGACCTTTAACATCCACATTTGATATTTCTGCCTCATAAGACATCTGAATTGGGGAAGGTATATCGTTAATAGTAAAATTTTGAACTCCTAGAATCGTTAAGAATGCGAATGATGCAGCTATTCCAATTTGACTCAATGATTCAAAAACACTTCTTTTAAGTCTGGTACTTTCAGACCAGTCTGTTTCAGTGAAGGCTAGAGATTGAAGAACATTGTCACTTACATCCGGGTAATTCGAAACATCTGTGTCAACTGCTTCAGAAATGCGCCAATAGTTTTTCCATACTTTCCTGATCTCAGAATTTTTACTTGCGCTTACAATAGATTTAAATATTCTTTTTTCTTCAAATACAGTAGCCTCGCCATCCTTGAACGAAGAAAGCGACTCATAAATACTGTCTTCTTTTTTGACTCTCATGTAACTTCACTCTTTAACCAACATAATGTATGACCAGGCATTTTTCATTAAGTTCCCAATTCATAGAACATTTAGATTTTTATTAATAACATCATCGATTATTTCTCTAGCTCTAAATATACGAGATCTTATAGTGCCGACCGGACACTTCATGATAGATGCAATTTCCTCATATGATAAGGCCTCATATTCTCGCAAA
This sequence comes from uncultured SAR92 cluster bacterium, assembly GCA_902515855.1. GTDB lineage: Bacteria > Pseudomonadota > Gammaproteobacteria > Pseudomonadales > Porticoccaceae > AAA300-D14. Next base: position 8,055 of record CABXWC010000006.1, on the reverse strand, counting down.
GTAATTGCCATCCTCAAATCCTCGGGCAACTCTGAAATAGAGTTTTCAATTATAGACTCAAGCTCTGAAGTCATAATATTACTCTCTGGCGTCGAAGTGTCTTCTGGATGAAGATAATCGCTCTCTTGAATATCTACGTCACTAAATACCGGTCGCCTTGACTTCGATACCAAATAATTCTTCGCCGTATTAACGCCAATACGGTACAGCCAAGTATAGAACTCACTATCTCCCCGAAAATTATGGAGGGCACGATATGCCTTCAAAAAGGTCTCCTGCGCAATATCAGGGACGTCATCAAAGTTGCTTACATACTTCGCGATAATTGATTGCAATCTATTTTGGTACTTTATAACTAACAAATCAAAAGCTCCAATATTTCCCTTTTGAGCCTCTTTCACTAATTGCAAATCAGTTTTATCTGCCATCTCATTTTAACTCTTCTTAAAGGAAATCGATTCTAGACATTGGTCTAATTAACTTCGCTTAAAGCGATTCGAAAAATATTGACTAATCAATTTTAAGTAAGTTCAGATCTAAGTGCGTATAATATCACTTCAGAAATAAAAAATAATAAATGCGCCCATGAAACAAATTTTTCAATTTGATGTTCTTATCATTGGTTCTGGTGTTGCCGGTTTAGCTTGTGCGCTCAAACTCGACAAAAATTTATCAGTTGCGTTGATCAGCAAAGGATCTCTAGTCGATGGATCCTCTTGGCTAGCCCAAGGAGGTATTGCTGCAGTTCTCGATGAAGAGGACAGCATTGAGGCACATGTTGATGACACACTTATAGCAGGTGATGGTTTGTGTCATAAAGATACCGTTAAATTTGTAGTCGAAAACGGTCAAAAAACAATTCGATGGCTCGTAGATCAAGGAGTCTTATTTACAAAAGATAAATCCAATAAGAATTTCCATCTTGGGCAAGAGGGTGGCCATAGCTTTAGAAGAATTCTTCACAGCGCAGATGCCACAGGTAAAGCAATTACGAGAGCACTTATTAAAAAAGTAAAAGAAGCAAGTAATATACAAATTTTTGAAGGGCACTGTGCTGTTGATTTAATCACTCAAGAAGACAGCACCACGAATCGAATGAAATGCGTAGGAAGTTATTTATTAAACTTAAAATCATCCGAAATTGGCCTTTTTCAGGCAAAAACTGTCGTTTTAGCCTCTGGAGGTGCGAGTAAAGCATACTTGTATACAAGCAATCCTGATGGTGCGAGCGGTGATGGAATCGCAATGGCCTGGCGAAAAGGATGCAGAGTCGCGAATATGGAATTTAACCAATTTCATCCGACATGTCTCTTCAATGCTGACGCTAAGTCTTCTCTTATTACAGAGGCAATTCGTGGAGAGGGAGGTATTCTCCTTCTACCCAACGGAGAGAGATTTATGAATAAATTCCATAAAGATGGAGAACTCGCTCCAAGAGATGTAGTTGCCAGAGCTATAGATCACGAAATGAAAAGAATCGGGTGTGATTGTTTGTATCTAGATATAAGCCATAGAGAGTCGTCTTTTATAAAAGAATCTTTCCCAAATGTTTATGAGGAGTGCCTAAAGTATGGTGTCGATATAACCAAAGACAAAATTCCAGTGGTTCCAGCCGCACACTATACATGTGGGGGTGTAATTGTCTCGAACGACGGTCAGACTGATCTGTCAAATTTGTATGTAATAGGTGAGAGCTCTTTTACAGGCTTGCATGGGGCAAACAGAATGGCAAGCAACTCGCTACTCGAATGCCTTGTTTACGCAGAATCCTCAGCGAGTAGCATAAATTATCGTCTACCTGAAATAAGTTTACCTTTTGAAATTCCACAGTGGGATGAATCACGTGTCATTCACTCTGATGAGAATGTCGTAATCTCACATAACTGGGACGAATTAAGGAGATTTATGTGGGATTATGTCGGGATTGTCCGAACAAAAAAGAGACTTCAGCGTGCAGCCAACAGAATCGAGCTTCTTCAAAATGAAATTCAAGAATTTTATAAAAATTTCAGTATCTCTCGAGATCTTATAGAATTGAGAAACCTAGCGTCAGTCTCACAACTCATCATAAAATCAGCACAACAAAGAAAGGAGAGCCGGGGTCTTCACTATACAATTGATTTCCCAGATAAATCCAAATTTGCCAAAGACACAATTTTAGTACCTGTAAATTTTGCGGGCCAAGAAATATTTATTAGCAGCTAGCAAATATGGCCCAAATATGAACATCTATATCACCTCATTTAGGTTGAAGTGCACCAAGGATTACATCAATTATCTTCTTGGAAGTTGAGCTCTCTGGAGGAATTTTCTTGACTAACCAATTGTATAAATCTTGGTCTTCACATTCTAGTAAAACATCAAATCTTAATTTATCCTGATCTGATAATTTTTCGTAATGCATTTCGACAAAACGAGACAAAAGGATATCAAGCTCAAGCATACCCCGCCGACATGCCCAAATAAGTCTATTTTTTTCCATAACAAGGTATTAGAATTTAAAGATTAAAGTATAGCCCATAAACTGCTAGGTACAGATAACTTTGGATTGGAAAAGTTTACTATCAAATCATTCAAAAGATATTAACCAGCATAATATCCTAAAAACTAATGCTGAAACTGGTGAAAAAGCTTCTCTTTTTTTTAAAAACAAAGCAGTCTGTACTCAAGAATCAGGCTACATATTAGTGGAGGGTCCTGATGCAGAGGTATTTTTGCAAGGCCAGGTGACTTGTGATGTAAGTAATGTAGTCCAAGGTGCATCTGTGAATGGAGCTCATTTAAATCCTCAAGGGAAAGTAATATTTTCATTTTTATTATCAAAATTAAAAAAAGGGCTGATTATTCTGGATGTAAATAAATCAATAATAGCAACTGCAATGTCAAGTTTAGAAAAATATGCTGTTTTCTCAAAAGTCACGATCTCACTTTCTGAGAATTTTTATTCCTTTTTAATATCATCCAAGGCCAGTGATGATTTACCAAAACTTACTAAACATTCATCCATACAAAAATTGTCAAAAGGAATAATTTACTCAATCGTGCCTAAAACACTCTTCAGCAAATGGTTTGATCTAATTAAAGATGATATCACGCTAATACATAATGATACTTCTCGACACATACGAATTAATGCTGGGCTAACAGACATATATCCAGAAACCTCTTCAAAGTTCATACCTCAAGTGTTGAATTATGATTTGAACAATTTCATAAGCTTTGAAAAAGGGTGCTACACCGGTCAAGAGATCGTTGCAAGAACTCATTATCTTGGGAAAGCAAAAAAACGGGTAAGTTTGTGGGAAATAAAAATAAGCAAAAATATAAATTTAAATGAGAAGCTATTTAACTGTGAAAAAGTAGCGATAGCAACGGTTGTGGACTCGATTCGCTCGAGCGAAAAAAGTCTACGTGCACTATTAATTACAGCCGAAGAAAATTGGGAAACAACAGAAATGTTCTTAGATGACAATGGCGTAGTAGCAGTAAAACGTTTAGACTTCGCATAAGGTATACGCAAGACCATGTTAGCAACTAGCATGACGAGTTGGCTGAGTGTAAATCAGCTTTTACTTACTATTGTAGGCTTTCTATCTTTATTCATCTTTTTTGCAAGTATTCTGAGTCTTCCTTGGCTTGTTTCTAAAATCCCTGAGGATTACTTTTTAAAAGAAACTAGCCGGTTTTTCTTTTGGCGAAACCAGTTTCCATACATTTGGCCTTTGATAATCATAATTAAGAATGCTATCGGCGTTTTAATGCTAATTTCAGGGCTTGTTATGCTCGTAACGCCCGGTCAAGGCATTCTAACTATTTTCATCGGTATGATTATGCTGGATTATCCAAAAAAGTCGATGATTGAAAAAAAAATTATTTTAAATAAATCAGTTTTACCAAAATTAAATTGGTTGCGACACAAAGTTAACAAGAATCCAATTATAAATCCGGATAACAGAAAGAATTAGCTATAGTCTTGTGAGCCTTAACCCACCCTTGATATCCCAAATCACTTCATGTCCATATTTAGGATTCTTGGGTATATTTCTGGCAAGAATTAAACTTATAAGTGACATCATGGCGCCCATAAGAAATACCAGTTTAGGTGAAAACAGCCAAACTAAGCCAAAACTTACAGGTATAAAAACAGCAGCGATATGATTTATAGTGAAAGCCACGCCTGCCGTAGAAGCGATATCTGAAGGATCTGCTATTTTCTGAAAATAAGTTTTAATTGCAATGGCAAGGGAAAAAAATAAATGGTCGAGCACATAAAGGGCTCCTGCCATAATTGCACTATCAACATAAGCATAAGCGAAGAAAATTAAAAACAAGCCACAATACTCAAAAGTTAAGGCGCTTCTCTCTCCAACCTTACCGACCAGTCTTCCAATTTTCGACGCAAATATCCAATTGAATGTATGGTTAATAATAAACAAAATTGCAATGTCTGAGACACTGTATTTGAATTTCTCGACCATTAAAAAGGCAGCAAAAACAACAAATATTTGTCGACGAGCACCACTCATAAACGTGAGCGCGTAATATAACCAATAACTTCTTTTGAGAACCAAGTTCTTTTTTTGATTAACTTTACCTTCAAATAAGGGTGCTCCAAACCACATGAATACAGTAAAGAGCAAACAAACAACGCCAGATATGAGATATATTATTTCAAAACCGAGGGAGAGATACTCTTGAGAGAACCAGATGAAAAGATATGTTAAAAGAGACGTCAAAGATGTTATCGCAATAAGCTTACCTAACACCTCAGGAGTCTCGCTGACACTCAACCATTGAAGAGACAAGGATTGCTTCACAGTCTCAAAGTAGTGGAAACCCGCTGACATCATTAAAGTCGTGCAGTATAAGCCTATTTCAGAGGGAAAAAACCCTGTTAATAATACGCCTATTCCTAACATAATTAGCGAAAAATAAGCAAATTTTTGTTCCCTGATTAAAAGTAAGACAAAAATAGTCGTGAAAGCCAGAAAACCAGGTATCTCTCGAATACTTTGCAAAATACCGATCTCTCTTCCGGAAAACTCTGCTCGTTCAACGACGAAATTATTTAGCAAGACCATCCAGGTTGCAAAAGCTAGCGTCATTGCAATTGACATCATATAAAGGAGATATTTTGGATTATTTAAAAATCTTGGCTTCATATTATTAATCTTTACACTTTTAACTCATACTGGACGTCAGTTAGATCGAGAATCGACCAATCAACAATATCCCTATTTTGCTCCTGAAGGAACTTGTTCGCCTTCGAAAAATGTTTGCAGCCAAAAAAACCAGTTCTTGCTGAAAATGGTGATGGATGTGGGGCATACATCACCAAATGTTTTGATTTATCCAGAAGATTATTAAATTTATTTGCATTCATCCCCCAAAGCATAAAGACACAACTAGTTAACTGATCATTTATAATTTTTACAATGAATGATGTAAACGTTTCCCAACCAATATTTTTATGTGAGTTGGGTAAACCTTCCTCAACGGTTAAAACGGTATTTAACAATAATACGCCCTGCTTGCACCAACCGCTCAAGCATCCAGTTTTTGGAATCTCAATCTGCATATCTGACGACAATTCTTTGAATATATTCGTCAAAGATGGCGGGATCCTTTGACCCTTGTTGACAGAGAATGCAAGGCCATTTGCCTTATTTTCACTATGATAAGGATCCTGACCGATTATAATGATTTTTATTTCTTTAAACTCCACAAATGAAAGAGAAGCAAATATTTGATCCAATGGTGGATATATTTGTCTGTTTGATAAATATCGATCACTTAGAGAGTGAGTCAGATCCACAAAATATTGCTTTTCAAATTCTTTTTCCAGTAATTGTCTCCAAGAGGGTCTTATTTTGTCTTGTGCTTTTTCTAATAGATTGGACATATTATTTGGTGAGAAACATTTGAGAACAGTAGTTTATCATTAACTTAAAACTAACATTTTTGTTTGTAAATCTCTCCATTAAACCTAATGCTCTTTTTGATAATTTTGCAAAATCTTACGAACAGTCTAAAATCCAATGCCTGCCGTAGATTTTAACATCAGCAGTATATAGGTTTATTAATGTTAAAAAATCAACAGATAGCTTTTAATCCTGTTGCAGCGCCGGTATTTTGGTGGCTGCTGCTGTGTGCAATTGTTATCTATGGAATGATCCTATTGGGCGGGGTGACCAGGCTGACTGATTCAGGTCTCTCAATGGTTGATTGGAAGCCGATTATGGGTGTTATCCCTCCTCTATCACAAGCTGATTGGCAGGAAATGTTCCTGAAATATCAGCAATATCCGGAATACAAGAAAACAAATTTCCAAATGACACTATCTGAATTCAAGCCTATATTCATGTATGAGTACCTTCATCGAGTATTAGGGAGAATCATTGGCCTAATTTTTTTCGTGCCTCTAATTATTTTTTCTGTGCGTAAGCAAATTCCATCGGTGTTAATGCCCAGACTCTATGGCCTATTTATTCTAGGTGGATTGCAGGGACTACTTGGCTGGTACATGGTTAAAAGTGGTCTTGTTGATGATCCAAACGTGAGCCAGTATCGATTAACATCTCACTTAGGCATGGCGATACTCATTTACAGCATAATTATCTGGACACTCTTTGACCTAGGTACTGACCATAAGCATATTGTGAGCCCTGGTATCAAACATACATCACTGCTTCTAAGCGCGCTGATTTTTCTGATGATTTTGTCCGGAGGATTGGTCGCTGGAACAAGAGCAGGGATACCCTTCCCAACTTGGCCGCTGATGGGAGAAACATTTATCCCAAAAGAGATTTATACTTTGAATCCCATCTGGTTGTCTGCATTCGAGGACATGGCGACCATACAGTTTAATCACAGAATATTTGCGTACGTTTTAACAGTACTAATTACGGGGTTTGTAGTTATGACACTAAGAAGTAACGTGCCACCATTCATGAAGTATAGCGCCGTGTTATTCCTAGCTACCTTGATTCTCCAGGTTGTTTTGGGAATAAGTACTCTGCTATTGTATATTCCAATACCAGTGGCGGCGGGACACCAGATAGTTGCAGTTGCATTACTATCGATATCCTTGTTTCTCAGCCACTGCTGCTTGCACCGAAGAAAATTGGTTATGACTCCGGTCGCATATGGGGAAACAAAATCACATCTTTGATAGAGCTTGAATTTGTAAATAGCATAACGAGCCTATCTATACCAATACCTTCTCCAGCCGTTGGAGGCATTCCGTACTCCAAAGCTCTGATGTAATCATCATCAAAGTACATAGCTTCTTGATCACCTAACTTTTTTTCGTTCACTTGATGCTTAAATCTTTCAGATTGATCTTCTGGATCATTTAACTCGGAAAATCCATTAGCTATTTCTTGACCCGCCACAAAAAATTCAAATCGATCAGTAACAAAAGAATTTTCATCATTTAGTCTCGCTAGCGGGGAGACTTCAGCGGGATACATAGTAATGAAAGTGGGCTTAATTAATTTTTGCTCGACTGTCCTCTCGAAAATCTCGATCTGTATTTTACCTAAGCCCCAGCTTGGCTTTATATCGCAACCTAGATCTCTCAAAAATTCGCTTGCCTCATCAATAGAATTTAAAGTTTGAGCCCTAAGAGAAGGATTAAATTTAAGAATTGAGTCGAAAACTGATATTCGTTCAAATGGTTCATTCAAGTTTAGAGATATAGTTTCATCTATGCTCTGTTTGTTGCCCACCGAAATCTTTATGTCTTCTGTTCCTAAAACATTAATAGCAGCACCTTTTATCAAATCTTCAGTCAAATCCATCATATCAATGTAAGTCGCATATGCCTGATAAAACTCAAGCATCGTGAATTCTGGATTATGTCGAGTAGATAATCCCTCATTTCTAAAGTTTCTATTTATTTCGTATACTCGGTCATAACCTCCGACAATCAATCTTTTCAAATAGAGTTCTGGTGCAATCCGCATAAACATATCGATATCCAGTGAATTATGATGCGTCACAAATGGTCTAGCCACGGCACCTCCTGGGATTGTTTGTAGCATTGGAGTCTCG